>NZ_JBJPHT010000003.1:154125-293064 GCF_052939475.1 Phormidesmis sp. 146-20 | reverse complement strand
GGGGGCAGAAGCCGTGAACAACGAAGCGAAAAAACTCTCATCGAATTCACGTTAATAGATATCTTCAATGCCTGAAGACCCGCTTCCGCAGCAATTTTTTTTAATCAAATCAGCTTTTCACTAATTAAGCCAGCGCCTAACTACAAGATTCAGCAATATTCAGAGTTCTCACTCAAGAACTTTACTTCGCTATCGGCTAAAAGTAGACATAGAAAACTTTTTGTCAGACGTTTCTGGTTATTGAGCCTTCAGCGTTAGGTGTAATTTATGTCCTCCAGTGGTAGCAGCTACAGCCTTTAATTCCAGGAACCTTTAACTTTCTAACGTTAAGCTCGAAAAGCCAGAAATGGTTGCACTTCTTAACTTAAATAGAGCTTTTGTTCACCTCGATTTGAAGAGTTTACAGCCTGCTGATTTTGCTTAGAGAATTAAACTTCTATGACGTTACGGCGTTTTGCAGGAGCAATTTATGCAGCTTTCACCATTTGCTCAATACTACATTCGCAAACTACTTCGGCAAAATATTGATCAAGCCAATCCTCTTTTGGCAAATGAGACAGAAGATCGTCTTTTATCTGAGTTAGATATTAATCAAATTTTGACTGACCTTTATTTAGAAGACCATAAAATCGCCGCCAAAAAGTGGGAATTAGAAACTTTAACGCAAATTTCTCAAAATCTTGAAAAATCCCACTATGAGCAGGAAAGCTTAATCGAAATCAAACGGCGAATTCTTGATATTTTAGGATTTAGATCAGCAGCGATCGTGCCTTCTAAGTTGCCGCTTATTGTTCAAGAAAAACTTGTGCCATCTTTTCGCTTTTATCGAGAAGGAAAAGTCCTGGAAGGAATCAATTTTAGGCATGAATTTTATGGATTAGTCAAAGAGTTTGAAACTACTCAAAGACTACGAACCTATCAGCTTGCATGGGCGCTGTCAGAGAAAAACATTCCAATGATTTTAACGACCGCTGATGCACGACTGGGGATCTGGATTCGGCTACGATCGCCTGCCTACTCAGCATGGCTTGATCAAGCTGCAATTCTCCCAAATCTTGTCCTACTTCTCCACTCTGCCCTTCATCGATTCAAACAAGTTTTTACCCGTCCAACTAACTCAATAGATAGAACTAACCATTGACTAGTTTTTGAGCGACGGGGTTACACAACAACATTAATAGAATATTATTAACAGAATATTAATAGTTAGTATGAATTAACATGGTCGAGCATTCCCTCGAATCTTCGCTGGTGGAATAGGACGCATACGACTTCATGGAAAAACCGTAATTTGCTTCTGCTTTCATCAATGTCAACATTCTTGATAGAGCATTCGATACAACGCTTGATTAGAGGCGCTAAAATCCTCATATCATCTTGGAACTGTCGATCGCGACTCAGCCAAGTCCAATCATTCAAGTTGCTGAAAAGTACAAGTTGTCGGCCTCTACACTCGACAAAAATTGTTTGTCAGCATCCTAGTGAATTTGTATCGTGAGCCTGTCTATCGTCCCATGCAAAAACAATATTTGCGATCGCTGCGCGCAGCTTTCTGGCAACGCTTACCGCTTCATCTCGTTTGTGGAGTCATGTTGCTGGGAGTTGGAAGTTGTAATCGACCACCCGATCGCGTCACGGTTTCTAGTGGCACCGCTAATGGCTATTACAGTCGGTTAGCCGCCCAAATTGGTGACTCGGCTGACAATAGCGTGGGCATGAATGTTCAAAATCTCAGTTCTCAAGGGTCACGAGAAAATCTACAGCGACTGCTCGATCGCCAGGTTGATTTTGCGCTAGTGCAGTTAGATGTCGTCAGCGATGCCATGAAGCAAGGAAAAGTGCAGGCGATCGCCACCCTGGCCAATGAAGATATTCATCTGATCGTTAAAGATGCTCGACTGCGATCGCTCTCTGATTTGCAGGGCAAACGAGTCGGGATGGGGTCAAAGGGCAGTGGAATTCGGTTTACAGCAGATCAATTGGTCAAGGCGATCGGGCTAAAGGTGCGTGCAGATGACTCCAATTTTGACCAACTGTTTGAGAGACTGTCAGGGGGGCAGGTGGAGGCTGCGATTTATGTGGGCAGTGTGGGAGCCAGCGATAAAGTTCGTGAGCAGTTTTTGACCCATCCCCAGCTACGGCTGATTCCCCTTCAGCCAGAAGTTATTAACTATCTAACGACTCGCGATCCAGGTTCTTATCAAGCCGCAACGATCCCGATTGGCACCTATAGCGCCCGTCCTGCCATCCCAGCAAAAAGTATCCCGACCCTCTCAACTGCAACAGTTTTAGTGACTCGTCCCGATGTCAGCCATCGATCGGTTGGGCTGCTTACCTGGTCAATTTTGTCTACGTCTCGAAAGTTTTCACAATTTTATCCAGATTTGCAGGCTGGAGAAGCGCGATCGCTCTTACAAAAAGGGCTGTTTTACATTCACCCAGCGGCCCAAAATGTCTACGAGCAGGGCGATCCGCGAGATGCCTGGATTCGGTACTGGGAAAACAACAGTGATCTTCAGGCTGGGTTAATGATCTTGATCGGAACGAGCAGCGCGGGGGTGTTTTTGCAGAAATGGCGGCACGATCGCTCCAAAAAGCTAGTCACAACCACCGTCAAGCGAATTAGTGAACTGAGACACCTGCTGCCCCTCGACGCTCAACCAGCCCTAGACGGCATCGAAGAACTCAGCCAGGAGCATCGCTTACTCTTCATCGAAGGCACGATTACATCAGACACCTATGAGCAAGTTCGTCAAAAAACGCAAACCTTTGCAGATCAATGCCGCACCCTATTAGAGCAACAGCGCAAACGATTTGTTTTGGACACCCTACTGTTACTCGACGATTGGCAGGCATCGCTACAACTTGACCCTCAAGCTGCCTTACAAAAACTCACTCAGATCAAACAGCAGTACCGCGAAATGTTGATCGCCGATCAGGTCGATATCCAGGCCTACATCGAACTCATGGAACTAACCTTCATTTCAGTCATGACCCTTGCTCCACGCGATGGAGCCTCAAAATCAAACGGAGGTTGGACGCTTCCTGAGCAGTTACCTGTTAAACCTGAAGCTGAAAGGTAAAAATTAACTTTGTTGCTGATCAAACACTAGAAGAAAGCTAACTTCTTGCTTAAAGCACAAATTTAGCTTGAGAGGCTCTTCTCTAACCCGTAAAATCACTAGATCGTGTGATAGTCAAACCCAGTCAAATTTGGTTAGATAAAGACAGACTTGCTTCGGAGCGTTTTTCGGCAGCCTTCACAGGCTGTTTTTTTTGGGGCAAAGTGTATACAGTATACACTTTTGTAAAAGAATCGCACTCCGTTGAAAGGAGAGCAGACACGCGATCGCTCCCCACCCCAACAACGCATTAAGTTTCAGACGTGGACGATTGATTAAAGCCAGGAGTCAAGTATCCGACGAGGGCCCCGATCGCAAACCCTGAAACGTTACGAAATAAGGGTAGCCATTCAGAAGTGCGGGTCACGACCGGGCCGACCCCAAACGCTAGGAACAAGATTCCCCAGAGTGGCGAGAAAATAAGCGCCCACTGCCAGGCAAAAATTTGTCCTTCTTTGCGAGGATGTCCAGCAAATCCGCAAATCACACCACCGACGATCGAGGTCACCAACGTCAAAATCCACTGTTCTTGAGGCAAACCTGGTACAACGCTGCATCCGCCCTGCTTTAGACAATACTTCACCGCATCCAACGCTTGAATGATCGCCTGATCTTCACCATTTTCTCGGACAAAAAACTGGTTGCCAAAACGAGTCTGTAGCTCGATCCAAAACGTTCTCGATAAGAGCGGGTAAAACGCATCGCCCACGCTGAAATTGAGAATGTTGCCGCCCCGCTGATCGACCACCATCATCAGACTTTTCTCATTTAGCCCCCAATAGTCTTTGACCGCTGTCCCAGGAGTGCGATCGAACTGAGTTAATACCCGAATCTTCCAGCCTGTTTCCGCTTCAAATTTGGACAAATCCTCAGAAAGCGCCTCTTCTTGAACTGCGGTCAGCGACTTGGCCAGGTCAATAACATTAGTGGGCTTATCAGGCAGCAGGTCGGGGTTGTTGTAAGCGTGGGCAGCAGGAGCGATTGTCCAGATCGACAGCGCCAAAACAAAGGCAGTAATTGCTTTCAAAAGGCGATCGTTCAAAAAATATTGCATTGACGGCTGAAGGGGTGGGGTGGAAAGAGACATAGAGGAGTTGACCGATACAGAAAAAATGGGAGGTGATAAAGCCTACTTTTCTTTACATTAGTTAACTCTAATCTAATATTAGAAGCCTTCTCAAAACTCAGTCAATTTGCTCAAAAAGTTTTCTTAACAAAAAAGCACCCTAATGGATGCTGAAGTCAACTTGATTTTGAACGTGAACTAGCGATCGACCTCACCGCGCGTCGTTGGCTTATTATCCTTGCGTTGTCTAGCTTCTTTAGAGACTCGGAGGCGATCGTTTCCAATTCGAGACTGACCGTTTTCTAGCTCGTGGGTTTGAGAAACTTGGTCAGGAGTCTCATCGGAGCGATCGCTCGACTCAGTTAGATTCTCAGAATAAGAAACATAATCGGAAGCGTGAGCGGCTGGACTGCGCCTGGAATCTCCCGAATCGACAGAAGTGCGGTTTGTCGAAGGTAACCGATTAGTCCGCGATTTGGCGGAGGATTGATTTAAGGTTCGCCACGCGGCCTTTACGCCCGCAAACACACTGCGCGTCGTAACCTGAGCCTTCTGAACCTGCTGTTTTGCGCTAGTGACGCTTTGATCCACCTGCTTAACGACCTGCCCAGCGCTTTGCACCCCTTGGCTCATATCGTCAGTCAGTTCTGTAATTTCTAGCCCAGTTAAACGAATGGCTTCGAGCGTGGGAGGAAGCTCGCGGTTGAGGGTGTCAAACAGTTTTTCGGCACTGCGGGCGGCTCTTGCTAACTCGCGAAAAGCAGGCACAGCCGCCATTAGGACGGCAGTCAGACTCACTGCGACCAGCAAAATCGATAATCCTAACCAAAAAATGGGGTTAATCACCATTGCCTACAACAAACGATCGCGCACAGGTTTTGAGTCTGATGGGGAGTCAACATCATTACGGGTAAGTTGCTGCTCTCGCTGAGTCGCTTCCACCCCGGCTGAGATGGCCTCACGAAGCCGAACTAGCGTGCCATCCCAGTTTCTTAGGGCAGTTTCTGAGAGCCGATCGGCTTGAAGCTGTACTGTGGTCGATAAGTCTTCAGCAAGTTCGGGGAGGGCATCGGCTGATTTTTTCAACAGTTGTCGAGTTTCTCGCCCGGTACGAGGTGCGATCAAGAGTCCCGCGATCGTTCCGAAGGCGGCTCCGATGATCATTCCTCCTAAGAAGGCTCCAGAGCGATTGTTTGACATAGTTCTCGGTTAACTCAGCACAAGCGATTGAGGACAATTTTAATTTTTAATCAAGTACAAATTTAATTTTCAATTGTTTTCTTTATTTTGCCAAAATTTCACCCCATGCCCTCAAACATTGGGCAGATCTCCTGGATAAACCTTTAAATTTGTCGCTTCTCGGTGCCAAACCCTGCCAAGTAGACTGCTGCAAGCTAAAAGTACAATTGCCTGAAGGCTATCTACGGTTTGCCGCTTTTTTGTTGAGTCGCGAAAGAGGCAGACGGCGCGACCCCTGGTGGGTAACCCGAAGCGACCCCTCGCGGGTAACTCGAAGAGATCGTCGATTTAAAACGCGGCTCCCCAGACTCAGAAGGGCGAGTGCTTGCCGAGCTTGCTGAAATTTGGGTTCTAATTGCTGATAGCTTTGGCGAAGTTGACGACTGCCCATCTGACCTTTGAGAATCGCTTCGGGCGCACCTGACAAAACCTTGTGCGTGCTAAGTTCTGCTGCAATTAGCGCATCTGCCGCCTTTGACAAGGCCAGTCTAAGTTTCCATACGCGCCACGCTGTATAAAAGCAACCGATCGCCAAAAGCACATTGATCACTACCACAGTCACCAGCATTGCTTACCTCATCGCGTAATGATTCACCGCCCAAGTTAACGACGATCATAGCCGCGAGTTTGAGATTGAGAGTCAGCAGCGAGAGAGAGTTTTGAGCTTTGAATTCTCTAATTCACGACCCTTCACGAAAAGAAACGCGCAGCGCGATCGACCCTGGCTATCATGAAATGCTTCGCAACACTTCCTGGAATCGTCTCGCGTAGGGCTGTTGCCTACAAATAATCTCAGAAAAATTCCCGTCCTCCCTTACTGATTTAGCCCTTTAAGATTATGGTTCAGTCTACTGCCCCGATGATTTTTGTAAACCCCAGTAGCGGCAATGATAGTGCAGCCGGAAGCCAAGCGGCACCCCTTAAAACGATCGCTCGTGCGCTTCAACAGGCAAAATCAGGCACGACCATTCAGCTTGCGCCCGGCACCTACACCACTGCCAACGGCGAAACCTTTCCGCTCACCATTCCCTCCGGGGTGACTGTCATTGGCAACGAATCGAACAAAGGCAGCGGCATTCAGATTACGGGAAGTGGCTCCTATTTGAGTCCCACGTTTGCCAAACAAAATGTGACCTTCTTGCTGCAAAACAACGCTCAACTGCGAGGCGTAACCGTGACGAATGCGGACGATCGTGGCACTGGAGCTTGGATCGAGTCAACGGCTCCTACAATCGCCAACTGCACCTTTGTCAACTGCAAGCGAGAAGGCGTTTTTGCGACGGGCACCTCAAATCCAGCCGTTCTGGACTGCGTGTTTAACCAAAATGCGGCCAACGGCATCTCGATCGTGCGGGACACCAAAGGAGAATTTCGGCGCAACGTTTGTCAGAATACAGGATTTGGCATGGCGATCGGCGACAATGCAGCCCCCTTACTCACCGATAATCGCATTTTTGAGAATCGAGCAGGCATCGTATTGTCTCGATCGGCTCGTCCCGTGATGCGTGGCAATACTGTAGAACGCAACCGAGAAACTGGATTGGTGGCGCTAGAGAAATCCCTTCCCGATTTAGGCAGCAGTCAAGATCCGGGAGGCAACATCATTCGGGACAACGGCGAGTTTGATCTACAAAATTCTACAAATCCACCCATTACGATCGCCTCAGTCGGTAATCAACTCAATCCAACTAAAATACAGGGGCCGATCGACCTGATCGCTAGTGATATCCCCACTCCTACTCCCACGCCGAATCCAGTTCCTACACCAACTCCCACCCCAACTCCCACCCCAACTCCCACCCCAACTCCAGTTCCTACACCCACCCCGACTCCAATCCCGATTCCCACCCCGACTCCAATCCCGATTCCCGTCCCAACTCCCACCCCGACTCCCACTCCCACGCCTAGTGGACTGAGCGACGTTCGAGGACATTGGGCAGAGTCCTTTATTCAAGCATTGGTGAGCAGAGGATTAATTAGTGGCTTTCCCGACGGCACCTTTAAGCCAGAAGCTCCGCTAACTCGTGCCCAATATGCGACCATTATTGCCAAAGCTTACGATCTACCGCTCAAGCAAGCCGCCACCAACTTTTCAGACGTTTCGCGGGGCTTTTGGGCATTTGACGGCATCACCAAGGCCAATCGAATGGGCTTTATTGCAGGCTTTCCCGACGGCACTTTTCGCCCTGGTCAAAACTTAACTCGTGTGCAGGCGTTTGTTTCACTCGTCAATGGTTTGGGACTGACCGGAGGAACGCCAAGCACTGTAGCAGCCTATGCCGATCGCGCCCAAATTCCCAGTTATGCCGTCAATCCGATCGCAACCGCGACTCAAAAACGGATGGTGGTCAACCATCCCACCGTTTCTCAACTCAAACCGATGCAGGAGATGACTCGCGCAGAAGTGGCAGCCGTCGTGTATCAATCTCTGGTGGCGACCAATAAAGCCCCTGCGATCGCCTCCGCCTTTATCGTTGACCCCGATGCCTCAGTCGCCACCTTTACCGATATGACTCAGCACTGGGCTAAAGAGTTTGTTTTAGGACTGTCTAATCAAAACTTTATTAGCGGCTTTGCCGATGGCACCTTCAAACCTGACACCCCCATGACTCGCGCCCAATACGCTGCGCTGCTCTCCAAAGCCTTTAACCCTGCGCCCCGACGAGCCGCGATTAGTTTCTCAGACGTTCCGGCGGACTTTTGGGCAAAGCCAATGATCGAACAAGCCTATCGCGCAGGATTCATTTCGGGCTTTCCTGACGGTACCTTTAAGCCCAACCAAAATGTAACTCGGCTTCAGATGGCGCTGTCACTGGTGAGCGGATTCAACATTCCTCCGGGAGATGTGAGCGTCTTAAATTCTTACGACGATCGCGCCTCAATTCCTCAGCCCTTTCAAGACAAAGTTGCGGCGGCGACTCAGGAGAAAATCATCGTCAACTTCCCCAACGTGCGCCAGTTTAGTCCCAATCGAGATGCGACGAGAGCCGAAGTGTCTGCAATGGTTTACCAAACGCTTGCGAGAGACGGACGGGTCGCTTCGCTAAATTCCCCCTACATTGTCAACGCTTAGGAATTTGATGCTCAAAGAGTTCTGAGTTAGCCAACTTCTTTTTACTTCGTCCGGATGGACTAAAAAGGATGTTTGGTTTAAAGCTCAGAACTCTTTTCAGGCTTTGTGGAACGATCCCTAAGATGGGAGAATAGGGTTTACCTAATCACATCGCGATCGTAAAGCTATGGTTCAAATTCAATTTTCTAGAGGCGTTGATGAAGACGTAGTTCCTGATGTCCGCCTGACTCGCTCCAAAGATGGCACCAACGGAACGGCGACCTTTTACTTTGACAAGCCCAGAGCCTTAGATAACTCTAGCACCGACGACATTACAGGCATGTACATGATCGACGAAGAAGGCGAACTGACCACTCGTGAAGTCAAAGCCAAATTTGTCAACGGCAAGCCCGAAGCGCTAGAAGCCCTCTACATCATGAAGTCTGTAGGAGAGTGGGAGCGGTTTATGCGATTTATGGAGCGCTACGCTCAACAAAACGAGTTGGGCTTCCAAAAATCCTAGCTTGTCACTCATGACCCATTCTCCTCATCCTGACACTCCCGGTGTGGCGGTCGGCTGTGCTGTCATTACCGTGAGTGATACTCGAACTCCAGAAACCGATCGCAGTGGTCAACTCATTCAGCAGCTTCTTTTAAAGGCTGGACATCGAATTGGGCACTACACGCTGGTTAAAGATGAACCTGATCAGATTCGATCGCAACTTAGTGCGTTGAGCGATCGGTCTGACTTAGACGCACTCATCTTCAATGGCGGCACGGGCATTGCTCCAAGAGACACCACCTATGACGCGATCGAGCAACTCCTCGAAAAAACGCTGCCAGGATTTGGAGAAATCTTTCGATCCCTGAGTTACCAGGAGATCGGATCGAGGGCCATTGCATCACGAGCGATCGCTGGAACCTATCGAGGCAAGCTAATTTTTTCGATCCCCGGCTCTTCAAACGCCGTCAAACTCGCCCTCGAAAAGCTAATCTTGCCAGAACTGGTGCATTTAGTTAGCCAGCTACAGCTTCCTACTAATCCAACCTCAATTGGGTGAAAAGTTTTCTCACTTCGGTTTTTCGCCCATTAGTTCCTAGTTCTACGTGAATTCGTTGAAAGGGTTCACTTCGGTATGAATCCAGACTCGTTAATTCTAGTGGTTCTAACCCCTCCAGGCATTGAGAGCATTTGACCCAAACGCAAAAGAACGCTAGGACATATAAGACATCCCAGCGTTCTTTTGAGCATCAACGCCTATCTCGCGTTTACGCTCTGTTGTGAAGAGCTTGGCTTGAGAGCCGTTTGTTCTAAGACAGACAACGCACGCGCATATTGAGGATCTTGCTTGGTGCCAATCAGTTTAGGATTGGTTGCTAGATATTGCCGTTGAGCATCGGTCAGGTCAATCTTGACATCTGGCGTAATGCCTTTTTGACTAATATCAGTGCCGTTGGGCGTGTAATAGTGGGCGATCGTCACCGCCAATCCTGACCCATCTGAGAGCGAATGCACCGACTGCACCAGCGCTTTTCCAAAGGTTTGACTACCCACTACGGTCGCCCGTCTGTTGTCTTTGAGCGCGCCCGTTAGAATCTCGCTAGAGCTGGCCGAGTTGCCGTCTACCAAGACCACTAATGGCAGCTTGGTCAAAGCAGTCCGATTTGCCGCCATTTCGTCACTGCCACCCTTACGATCGACCGTCCGCACGATCGCGCCTTTGTCGAGCCACATGCGGCTAATCTCAATACTTGCTTGCAGCAGACCGCCCGGATTTCCCCGCAGATCTAGCACAAACCCCTCGACCTTTTGAGCCGACAGATCTTGAATCGCTCGCTGCATTTGCTCAGAAGCATGGCTGCTAAACTCATTGAGACGAATATAGCCAACCCGATTCTTGCCTTCTTGACGCAGCCCATATCGCACAGTTTGTAGCTCGATTCTGGCTCTCGTCAACGGCATATCAAAGTCGCCAGATCCAGTGCGTCCGATTTTGAGCGTCACTTTAGTGCCCACTTCGCCTCGAATCAGATTAGAAGCGTCTTCAACACTCATGCCTTTGGTGGGTTTGCCATTGATCGCTGTAATGCGATCGCCCGACTTGACCCCCGCCCGAATCGCCGGAGAATTTTCTAACGGCTCAACCACCGTCAAGACCTTAGTTTTCTCATCTAGCTCCAGACGAATTCCTACTCCAGAGAGTTCTCCAGACGTTTGATTGCTCAAAGCTTCGTACTGCTTAGGATCCATGAAGCGCGTGTAGGGATCGTCCAATTGCTTCAGGGCGGTTCGCAGGGCTTCGTAAGCTTCTTGTCTCGATGTATAGTTTTTGTTCAACAGGCGTTGGCGAACAGCTTTCCAATCGTTTTTGTTGAACGTACCATCGACATATTCGCGATTGACGATTTGCCAGGCCTCGTCGATCACTGTTTTGGGGCTGTCTTGCAGAGCGGCACGAACGGCCCGTCCAGGGCCAAACAGCGTCAGGGTCGCCGTCGCAGCAACGAAACCACTGCATAGGGCAACTTGGAGAAGCGGGAAGCGCCTTGTGGATCGATTCATCGAGTTGTTGTGGGAGTAGGTGGATAGCGTCGAAAGCGAGAAGACATCCGTAGCGAGACTCAAGAAATTTCGGTGACTTAAAGTAACAAGTAGAGTCTTAGCCGATCGTAATCTTTTTCTCCGGGGGTAGAAGCATCACTCAACTACGGACAAGTTAGCTTTAGAGTACACAGGAGACTCCTGAGAGCCGCAATCTTGGTAGGACAGTTGCTCAAGTGGCTCTAAATGCTGAAACTCCTCCACACTAAACGCGGTTTGTGAACGCTGGATGCAATCTCTATGACAATCTAACTGAATCTATGGAAAATATCCTGACGTTGAATGCAGAGTTTTATTAAGTTTTTTGACTTTTCGACCAGGATCAGAGGCAGTATGAAGTCAAGGGCCCCGTTTGAGGTGAGGGCAAATTCTTTATGCAGGTGAGCGCAAAACAATCTTCAAGACGCTGGTTATCGGTGCTGGTGCACTGTGGAATCGTGGGAGCGGCCTTAGCGGGAATTGTCTGGATGCAGCGATCGCAGCTAAATCGCAGTTCTCTCTGGACAACCGATCCACAGCAGGCAGAACGACAAGAAGCGTTGCGGTTAGATTTGCTGAAAAAAACGCCCTCTTTTGGCTTTGACAATATGATTGCCAACTGGACGTTTCTCAACTTTTTGCAATACTTTGGCGACGATGAAGCCCGCGATAAGACTGGCTATTCATTGAGTCCCCAGTATTTTGACCTGATCACTCGACGAGATCCCCGTTTTGTCGATATCTACTTATTTCTATCGGGTACGCTGTCTTATCAATTAGGCAAACCACAGTTAAGTGTGGAGTATCTGCGACGGGGCACAGAAGTGCTGTCTCCTCAGATCCACCCCAGATCTTATACTTTATGGCAATATCAGGCCCTGGATCAATTGCTGCTGTTGGGAGACATTCCAGGGGCAATCTATTCATCAGAACAGGCGGCTAAATGGGCTGCCGCGACCCCTGGCTATGAGATGATTGCTTCCAATTTTCAAAGAAGGGCAGATTTCTTGAGAACAGAGCCAGACAGCAAGCTAATCCGGTTTCAATCCTGGGGGACTGTGTTTGATCAGGCGCAGAGAGCGGGCGATCGCAAGACGCAGGAACGAGCCAAACAAGAAATTTTAGCGCTAGGAGGCGTGGAGCGAGTTGCCCCCGATGGACGGCTCTTCTTCACGTTGGACATTCCACCCAAGAAAGGGAATCCGTCTAAACCAGCTAAGTGAGTTGCGGTGTCTAGAGCGCTGCTTCTATTCTGCATGTACAAGTTGGCAATTTCGGCCAATAATCAGCCTAGCAATGCCCTTTATTGGAGTGGGATTACGGGGGTTTTGGCTTACAAAAGCGATCGCATTATCTGGTTTGCTTGAGATTCATAACCGCCTCCAAACAAATTGAAATGATTTAGAACATGGTAGAGGTTATAGAGAGTTTTGCGCTGTTTGTAGCTGTCTGATAACGGCCAGATCTGGTGATAGCCCTGATAAAATTCACTAGGAAAACCGCCAAATAACTCTGTCATTGCAATATCAACTTCACGATCGCCCCAATAAGTTGCTGGGTCAAAAATGACGGGATCTCCAGACTGCGTAACGGCTGCATTGCCTGACCACAAATCTCCGTGAACGAGAGAAAGCTGAGGATGGTGATTTGCTAAAAGCTCTGGAATGGTATCAAGTAAGCGATCGCTTTGAGGAAATTTTCCGCCTCGTTGTTTGGCAAGCTGTAGCTGATAGCCAATTCGATGCTGGGTAAAAAAGGTTGTCCAATTGGATGTCCAGGGATTGAGTTGGAGCGTGGCTCCGATCGTATTATTTTGCTCCCAACCAAACGCAGTGGACTTTGTAAATTGATGCAGTCTCGCCAATTCACAACCCATTTTTTCCCAAGATTCACGATTGCCGCGATCGAGTTCTAACCACTCCAAAACGATGTAAGCATGATCGGATGAAACGCCATAACAAATCGGCTTGGGAACTGAAATTGTGTTGGTTGCTGACAGTTCGCTGAGTCCCAGTGCCTCTGCTTCAAACATGGCAAATTGACTGGCGCGATTTAATTTCACGAAAAAAGATCGCGATCCATTCGTGACTTTGTAGCCTTGATTGATGCAGCCACCGCTGACTGAAGTACGATCGCTAATTTCAAATGGTTGAGCGATCGCTTCAGAAATCTTTTGCTCAATTTGCTTCCACATAAAGCGATTTACGCTGGTTTGACCACCACAACTCCATAAGCCTCGGTCGGTAAATATTTTTGAGCGGCAGTTTGAATGTCAGAAATAGTGAGCGATTGAATGTAATTAGTGTAGTTAAAGGCAGGTTCTAAATCACCGAGTTGGGATTGATAATAGCCGTACAATCCAGAGCGATCGCTGGGCGTTTCATTCCCAAAAATAAAGTGATTGGCCACCTGAGTACAGACTCGTGAAAGCTCTGAATCGGTAACGGAATCTGTCTGTAAAGTTTGAATGTGCTGTACGATCGCGGCTTCTACTTTTTCGACATTCTCAACAGGCAACTGAGCTGAAATGCAGAAGATTCCTTGGTGCCGATAGGTCATATTGCTGGCAGAAATACTCGACACCAGCCCTTGTTCTTCTCGCAAATCTTTGACCAATCGGGCAGTGCGTCCATGTCCCAAAATGCTCGATAGCACATCTAACTCATAGGTCTCGTGCAGATTGGTCAACCCAGGAACGCGCCAAATCATCATCAAACGCGCTTGTTGAAGGGTGCGATCGACAAATTCGCGACGGATGACTTCGGTGAATAGGGTTTCGGGGGAGTGAGGTGTGAGGCGTGAGGCGTGAGGCGCAGAAATGGGTTTGAGTTGGTTAAAGCTGTCTTCGACGATTTGGATGAGGCGATCGACTGGGAGATTGCCCACGGCTACGGCAGTCATCGATTTGGGCTGATACCACTGGTTGTGAAAGTCTCGCATTTGTTGCGCGGCGAGCGTTTCGATCACAGAAGCAGGGCCGAGCACTTGACGACGATATGGAAGTCGATCGAAGGCTAAATCAGTTGTGTGCTGAAAAATGCGGCGGCGAGTATTGTCTTCCGATCGCCGAATTTCTTCTAACACCACAGATCTTTCTCGCTCAAATCCGTCATCCGGGATGCTGGCGTTGAGGACAACATCCATTTGTAAGGGGGCCAGGTCTGCAAAATCTTTGGGAGCCGTGGTGATGTAGTAGTGCGTGTAGTCCTGACTGGTGGCGGCATTGGTTACTGCCCCTCGTTCTTCGATCAGTTGCTCAAATTCCCCACTTTTTAGCTGATTAGTGCCCTTAAAGACCATGTGTTCTAGAAAGTGCGCCATGCCGTTGATTTCGTCAAACTCGACTGCGGAACCTACATTGAGCCACAGATTAAGATTGACGGCATCGACGGGAAGCTGCTCGGCAACGATCGTCAATCCGCTGGGCAGATGACGAATTGTTGGTGCATTAAGTTTTGAGGAAGGAGCCTTAACGAGAATTGAAGTCATAATTTGCCCACTGATGGCCGCTTAACTCATCTTAATCTTCTTAAAGTTGCGATTGGTATCCGTCGGGGTAGAAATCGCTAGAAATTTGAGGGAAACAAAGATGAGAACGATAGAATATGAGTAGAAGTATTAAGAAATATGAAGGAAGCGCAATGGTTAGAGAGCAGGGGGGTGATTCTCAGTCGAACGATCGAATCGTCGTTATCGGTGCCGGGATCGGGGGATTGACCGCAGCAGCCTTGTTAGCTCATCGCGGGTATTCTGTATTGGTGCTAGATCAGGCGTTGGTTCCGGGCGGATGTGCTTCAACCTTTAAGCGGCAGGGCTTTACGTTTGATGTGGGCGCAACTCAGGTTGCCGGATTAGAGCCGGGGGGCATTCATCACCGCATTTTCTCTGAGCTAGAAATTGATCTTCCGCAAGCTACGCCCTGTGATCCAGCTTGTGCGGTGTATCTGCCGGGAGAAACGGAGCCGATTAGTGTTTGGCGCGATCCTGAAAAATGGCAGGCAGAACGCCAGCGTCAGTTTCCTCAAAGCGAACCCTTTTGGCAAATGTTGGCGGATTTGTTTCGCTACAGTTGGGCGTTTCAGATGCGCGATCCGGTTTTGCCACCCCGCAACGTCTGGGATTTGTGGCAACTAACGAAAGCCGTTCGACCTGATACGTTGATGACGCTGCCGCACGCTTTCTCAACGGTTGGCGATGCACTGCGGGGATATGGATTAGGTGACAACCAGCGCCTCAGAACCTTCCTCGATCTGCAACTCAAACTCTATTCTCAAGTCACCGCCGAAGAAACCGCCTTACTCTACGCTGCTACCGCACTGGGCGTTTCTCAAGAGCCACACGGATTGTTTCACCTTCAGGGCAGTATGCAGGTGTTGAGCGATCGCCTCCTCTCCGCTCTAGAGCGCGATAGTGGAAAGCTTCTGATGCGTCACACAGTTGAGAAAATTCATACCAAATTTGGCAAGACAACGGGCGTGACGATTCGCAATCAGAAAACGGGTGAGATCTGGACGGAGCAAGCCGATCAAGTCGTCGCCAACGTCACCGTTCAGAATCTGATGGAGCTATTGGACGATGCCCCCAAAGGTTATCAGCGTCGAGTTGAGAAACTGCCACCTTCATCGGGTGCGTTTGTGATTTATCTGGGAGTCGATCAGGCTGCGATTCCCAAAAACTGTCCGCCGCATCTGCAATTTCTGTATGACTACGAAGGAGCGATCTCTTCGAGTTACCCGCAAGGGGTCGGCGAAAACAATTCCCTTTTTGTCTCGGTTAGTCATCCGGGAGACGGGCGCGCCCCTGATGGCAAAGCGACGATTATTGCGTCTTCCTTCACCGACCCAGCCGCCTGGTGGCAGTGTGAAGACTATTCTGAGATGAAGCAGAAATATACGGAGGAAGCGATCGATCGGCTCAGTCAGTTCTTTGATCTAAAGGGCACGATTGTTTACCAGGAAGCCGCCACTCCTCGGACGTTCCAGCACTACACAGGACGCGATCAAGGGGTCGTCGGTGGGATCGGTCAGCGCGTCCCGACTTTTGGCCCGTTTGGATTTGCTAATCGCACTCCAGTCAAACAGCTTTGGCTAGTAGGTGACTCTACCCATCCCGGAGAAGGTACAGCGGGAGTCAGTTATTCGGCGCTAACCGTTGTGAGACAGATTGAAGCCAGAAGTTGATCGGCCTCTGTAGCTTCAAAATTCGGCGTTGCTGAATCAGGGGATGAATTGCCCCAAAGCGGCGGGAAACCCAAGGTTCAAAGTTCCCCAGAATTGGGGGATTTAGGGGGCTGCCCAGATGAATCACCATCGCGAAAGATTTCATCGAATTCACGTTAAAAAAGCTCCCCGAAGGGAGCCAGTTCAATTACTCAAAGATCAAATCCATTAGCCAAGAATCTTTTTGGCTTCGGCAACGACATTATCGATCGTGTAGCCAAACTTCTCCATCGCCACACCGCCAGGGGCCGATACGCCAAAGCGTTCAATGCTGATCATCGCGCCTTCACTGCCGATGTATTTGTGCCAACCAAAGCTAGAACCCGCTTCTACCACTAGACGTTTTTGATCCGCCTTGGGCAAAATTGCATTTTGGTAATGCTCGTCTTGCTCCTCAAACAGTTCCCAACAGGGCATCGAGACCACCCGAACTTTGTGACCGTCAGCCCGCAACTTCTCAGCCGCCTGCACACACAGACTGACTTCGCTCCCGGTGCCAATCAAAATGATGTCAGGGAGATCGTCACTGCCAGAGAGAATGTAAGCTCCACGAGCCACGCCTTCAATCGAGCTTCCTTCGAGTTGAGGAAGTGCCTGACGGGTCATCGCCAACAGAGAAGGCTGATTACGACGCTCGATCGCAATCTTGTAAGCCCCAGACGTTTCGGTGCCATCGGCAGGACGGAAGACCAACAGATTAGGAATCGCCCGCAGCGCCGGAATTGTCTCGACAGGTTGGTGCGTCGGGCCATCTTCACCCAGCGCGACTGAATCGTGAGTCATGACATAAATCACGCCCGCCTGAGACAACGCCGACAAGCGAATCGCCGCCCGCATATAGTCCGCAAACACCAGGAAAGTTGCACAGTAAGGAATTAGCCCCGAACCAGACAAAGCAATCCCGTTACAAATTGCGCCCATGCCATGTTCACGGACTCCAAATCGCAGGTTGCGCCCTTCATAAGAGCCTTTCTGGAAGTCGGCAAAGCCTTTGAGCAGGGTCAGGTTAGAGTGCGTCAAGTCGGCGGAGCCACCAATCAATTCAGGAATGGCTTGTCCGAGCGCATTCAGTGTCTTCTCAGAAGTTTGGCGAGTCGCAAGGGCTTTGTCTTGAGGGGTGTAAGTGGGCAAAGATTTCTCCCAGCCTTCAGGAAGTTTGCCGCTCAGTTGCCGCTCAAATCGAGCAGCCTCTTCGGGATACTTGGATTTGTAAGCAGCGAGCGTTTCGTTCCAGTCGGACTCATATTGGGCACCACGATCGACCGCTTTGCGCCAGTGATTTAGGGCATCTTCAGGAACGACAAAAGGCTCATACTCCCAGCCCAAATTCGTCCGCGTTGCGGTTACTTCATCGCCGCCCAGCGCTGCCCCGTGGACACCTGCCGTATTTTGCTTGTTGGGTGACCCGTAGCCGATCGTCGTCCGCACTTTAATCAAAGAAGGCTTGTCGGTGACGGCTTTGGCCGCCTCGATCGCCGCTTTAATGGCATCCAGATCGGTGTCGCCATCGGGAACTGCCTGCACATGCCAGCCATACGCTTCAAACCGCTTGCCCACATCTTCGGTAAACGAAACTTCTGTGTCGCCATCAATAGAAATGTGGTTGTCGTCGTACAGAGCAATCAGTTTGCCCAATCCCAAGTGACCTGCCAGCGAGCAAGCCTCACCCGAAACGCCTTCCATGTTGCAGCCGTCGCCCAAAATCACGTAGGTGTAGTGATCGACGATCGTCGCATCAGGCTTGTTGAAGGTGGCAGCCATGTGCGCTTCGGCCATCGCCAACCCAACCCCGTTACAAATCCCTTGACCCAGCGGCCCGGTCGTGACTTCTACCCCAGGCGTTTCAAAATTCTCAGGGTGTCCGGGTGTTTTTGATCCCCACTGCCGAAACTGTTTGATATCGTCGATCGTCACACTATCGTAACCCGTCAAATAAAGCAGGGCGTACTGCAACATTGAGCCGTGACCCGCAGACAGCACAAAGCGATCGCGGTTGTACCAGTAGGGGTTCTTAGGATTAAACCGCATGAACTTGTCCCACAGCACGAAGGACATCGGAGCGGCACCCATTGGCAGTCCGGGGTGTCCTGATTTGGCTTTTTCAACGCCATCGATCGCCAAAAAGCGAATCGAATTAATGCAAAGTTCTTCGAGGGATTGGGCTGCAACGACCATGATCTTTGTGTAATAAATGACGGTTTGAGCGAGGCTGAACGTTTAGACTGTGAACGCTAGACTTGACTTAAATCAAAGGATTTCGCGACTTCTAGCTTGAACTACCCTTGAGTCTATTGTCTAGCGTCCAATGTCTCAAGTCTTGAGGTTTCAAGTTTTGGGGTTAAGTTTTAGGGTACGAGGCTACAACAAAACCTATGGCGACCTGTCCTTATTATGATAGGAATTAGGCAATCATACCTATCAGTAAAACTTATAAGAGGCCAGCAAATTTGCCAACCTCTTAATGATTTCAGACAAAGGTAGATAACACAAGATTAGGGAACGTATTTTTTGAACGCTAATGTCACGTTATGTCCACCAAATCCAAACGAGTTGGACAGCGCCACATCGACCACCATTTCACGACTTTTGTTAGCGACGTAATCAAGATCACACTCAGGGTCAGGAGTTTCTAAATTGATGGTGGGCGGCACGTTGTCATTTGCGATCGCCATCACCGCTGCCACTCCTTCGATTCCGCCTGATCCGCCCAGCAAGTGACCTGTCATCGACTTGGTAGAACTAACCGCTACCTTGTAGGCGTGGTCACCCAGGGCCCGCTTCATCGCGGCGGTTTCGGTTGAGTCGTTGGCGGGGGTGCTGGTGCCGTGGGCATTGATGTAGCTGACGCGATCGGGGGTCAAGTTTCCATCTTTTAGCGCTAACTGAATCGCCCTCGCGGCCCCTTCTCCACCCGGAACCGGGGAAGTCATGTGGTAGGCATCGCAGGTTGTGCCATAGCCAACAATTTCTGCGTAGATCTTTGCGCCTCGACTCAGGGCATGTTCCAACTCTTCGAGAATCAGAACGCCGCAGCCTTCACCTAAAACGAACCCATCGCGAGTTTTATCAAACGGACGGCTGGCATGGGCTGGATCGTCGTTGCGAAAGGAGAGCGCTTTACAGGCTGCAAACCCTGCTACGGAGAGAGTCGTTACAGCCGCCTCAGTGCCCCCACAAATCATCGCCTGAGCGTACCCCCGCTGCACAAATCGAAAGGCATCGCCGATCGCGTTTGACCCCGCCGCACAGGCCGTCACCGGACAGGAATTGGGCCCCTTTGCACCTGTATGAATCGCTGTCAACCCCGCCGCCATATTCGCGATCATCATTGGAATCATAAACGGACTACAGCGATCGGGCCCGCGAGTCAGATTAACTTCCTGCTGGTCTTCTAGCACCTTGAGTCCGCCGATTCCTGTGCCAATGATTACGCCAACCTGTTCGGCATTGAGATCATTGATTGTAAAGTTGGCATCTTTGAGCGCTTGCTTGCTGGCTGACACCGCAAATTGAGCAAACCGATCCATGCGCTTGGCTTCTTTGCGATCCATATAGTCGTGGGGGTCAAATCCTTTGACTTCGCCTGCAAAGCGACAAGCGTGACGAGCCGCATCAAACAGGGTAATCGGCGCGATGCCGTTGCGTCCACTCAGCAGCCCGTCCCAATATTCAGCCAGAGTATTGCCGATCGGGGTAATTGCCCCCAGACCCGTAACAACAACGCGCTTACTTACTAGATTTGTCATGATGTCCGTGATGAATGAAAGGGATGAAGGATGAGGGATGAGGGATGAATACAGTGAGTTCAACGAGTCAGTTCAACGGCTAATGATTGCCAGTCAACCAGCTTAAACAGTTAGAATCTGGGGTTGGCTCATCCTTCATCCTTCATCCCTCATCTCCCCCACTACGCTGATGCGGTGACCTTGCTGTTGATGTAATTCACAGCCGATTGAACGGTAGCAATTTCTTCTGCGGCTTCATCGGGGATTTCGATGTCGAATTCCTCTTCGAGGGCCATGACCAATTCAACTGTGTCTAGAGAGTCTGCACCTAGGTCATTGGCAAAGCTGGCTTGAGGAACAACGGCGCTGGTTTCGACACCGAGTTGATCTGCCACGATTTTCTGCACTTTCTCGAAAATTTCAGTCTCGCTCATATATCTTCCTCACTGGCTGCCGCCGCAACCAATCGCTAATCAAGTGGATTTAACCCCCTCATAATGCCTTATAAAGGACACCATGATTTCGAGCATTTTTTCATCTTATCGGAAAGCGCGATCGTTAGATCTGGACTCTGGACTTTAGACTTTAGCCGCTGGACTTTGAGCTTTGAGCCAAATATCTTGTCTGAAAGTCTCCCTGAATTGGCAGGTTGGGGGGCAGAAGCACTGAACATTGGAGCGAATAGCTTTCATCCCTCAAATTCACGCCAGTTCAACGTTTCTGGTTTAATGTCTCCGGCCTAACCTCTTCCGTCTTTGCCGCCTTTGTCGCGCTAACTTAGAGACTTGGAATCAGACGTTGTTGACGTGAATCTTCTCCATGCCTTCTCAAACTCTTAGATACGCCTACTTTCCTGGCTGTGTGGCTCAGGGAGCCTGCCGAGAATTAGATCAATCCACTAAGGCGCTGTCGCGATCGCTCGGTATCGAATTGGTCGAACTCAAAAAGGCTTCCTGCTGCGGTTCTGGCACATTCAAGGAAGATTCTCAGCTACTCGAAGATACGGTGAATGCTCGAAATATTGCGTTAGCCGAACAGTTAAAGTTGCCGTTATTGACGCATTGCAGCACTTGTCAAGGGGTGATCGGGCACGTCGATGATCGGCTAAAATCTGCCCAAACCGAGAATCCTGATTATGTAGAGCAGGTGAATGGCTTTCTCAAAAAAGAAGGCTGCTCTCCGTATCAAGGCTCAACCGACGTGAAACATTTGCTGTGGGCGTTGGTAGGCGACTATGGGCTGGAGGCGATCGCTCAAAAAGTCACTCGCAAACTTTCTCATCTCAACTGTGCTGCCTTTTATGGCTGTTATCTGCTGCGCGGACAGGATCATATTCCGTTTGACGACCCGTTTAACCCGCAGTCAATGGAGAATGTTTTTCGATCGCTGGGCGCAACTCCGATTCTTTACCGGGGGCGGACTCAGTGCTGTGGATGGCCGCTGTCGAGCTATGCACCTGAACAGTCCTTCAAAATGGCGGGAACACACATTCAAGAAGCGATCGCCAAAGGGGCTGATTGTATGGTTACGCCGTGCCCGCTCTGTCATTTGAATCTCGATTCTCGTCAGCCCGAAGTCGAAAAAGTGATCGGTCAAAAACTCGGCTTACCTGTGCTGCATTTGTCTCAACTGGTGGCGCTGGCCTTGGGCGTGAGTCCGGAGGAATTGGGACTCGATCGACATATCGTTTCAACTCGTCCTGTTTTAGAAAAGTTAGGACTTTGAAGGGCTGAGGGTTAAAAGTTCACTCCAAATTATTCTGAACTTCTATTCTCCAAAAGGGATACCCTTTCTCAGGTGAAAATGAACGACAATAGAGGTGGTTTCCTCAAGCAACGTATAAATTAGGGCGGCTATCTTGTCTTGAAGTCTCCAGAATTGGGATAGAAGCCTGACATCAAAGCCAAAGAACTTCATCCAATTTGCGTTAAATCAGAATTCAAAACTAACTGCTCGATCGCCCCTTCACAAAGGATGCATTCTCCATGCCCAAGATCACGGCTCAAGGCAAAACGATCGCCTGTGAAACGGGTGCTAACTTGCGCCAAGTCCTGCTAGACAATGGAATCGACCTCTACAACGGCCCAGCCTCCATCATTAACTGTCATGGATTGGGCACCTGTGGCACCTGCTCTGTTGCAATTTCGGGCACCGTCTCAGCAATGGAATGGCGAGAAAAAGCGAGACTTTCGGTGTTTCCTCACTCAGTCGATCGAGCGCGGCGGCTTGCTTGTCAAGTACAAGTGCTAGATGATATTCAAGTAACAAAGTTTGACGAATTTTGGGGACAGGGCGATCAGACAAGTTGGACACCTCAAGGCTGATCAACCGTTTGCCCTCTGCCTTGCGAAAAATGGCTTCTACCCTGGGTGCCACGTTCTTATCTTAAAACTTGGGTAACTTGAAAACAGACCACGAACTTAAAGGGCATTTGGAGCTATGAACTCTTCTGGCAGAATCGTTGGGGGATTGCTAATCGCGATCGCCACCGCCTGGATCTTGAGCATTGCAGGGGTTTTCCCGTTTAACACGCGCACAGCCAATCAGCTAGCAACGACCAACCGCGATCGCACCCCCGTCTCTGATGCAAATGCCCAGCGCCCAAATACTCAGGCTAACCAGCAGTCAAACCAGGGGACTGGGACGGCTCCCCTCAATACCCAACAACCTACCACCAGCGCTCAGGCAGACAACGCCAATCAGGGGACTACGGGAACCACGGTGCCTTTTGACGCTAACAATCCCAATAGCACCGATCCCAACGCTACGGGAACCACTTCCCAAACGTCTCCCGCAATTCCGGCTGGCTGGTAGCGACGCATGAAGATTTGTGACGTTGGGGTGGTGGGCGGTGGCATTGTCAGTCTGGCGATCGCGCTCGAACTCAGACAAAAAGGCGCATCCGTAACGATACTTTGTCGAGATGTTGCCCAGGCTGCTACTCAAGCCGCCGCTGGAATGCTTGCCCCTCAAGCCGAAGCCCTTCCTCCTGGCCCAATGTTGGATTTGTGTTTGAGAAGTCGATCGCTCTACCCTGACTGGACTCAAAAGCTAGAAGCTGTATCAGGTGCGAATTCTGGTTACTGGCCCTGCGGAATTTTGGCACCCGTTTATAAACCGCAGCGTTCTTCTCTCTATTGGCTTGATGGCGAAATTCACCAACATCAATCGGGTCTGAGTGCAGAAGTGGTAGGCGGTTGGTGGTTTCCTGAAGATGGGCAGGTGGATAACCGATCGCTGGCTAATGCGCTGTGGGTGGCAGTTCAAGAATTGGGGGTGGAGATCAGGACGGGCGTAACGGTGGAGAAGCTGGTTTGTGAAGGCGATCGAGTGACTCATCTTCAAACCTCCCAAGGCGACTGGCAAGCCAAGCACTACATTCTGGCGACTGGGGCCTGGTCACAAGATTTGCTGTCGATTCCGGTTTCGCCCAAAAAGGGA
The DNA here is from genome assembly GCF_052939475.1 of Phormidesmis sp. 146-20. NCBI lineage: Bacteria > Bacillati > Cyanobacteriota > Cyanophyceae > Leptolyngbyales > Leptolyngbyaceae > Phormidesmis > Phormidesmis sp. 146-20. The sequence continues at coordinate 269,619 of NZ_JBJPHT010000003.1, read as the reverse complement.
CAAATGCTGTCGGTACAGGTGCCTGACTTGAAGGATGGACTTCCGCTTCAGACGGTTCTCTATGGGTCAGAGGTCTACATTGTGCCGCGTCAGGATGGGCGGATTGTGATTGGAGCCACGAGTGAGGATGTTGGCTTTATGTCTGGTAATACGCCATTAGGGATTCAAACGCTCCTCTCGGCGGCTATTCGGCTTTACCCTCAGCTACAAGACTTTCCGATTCAAGAATTTTGGTGGGGGTTTCGACCTGCGACACCGGACGAGTTACCCATTTTGGGAGACAGTCCCTTTCAAAATTTAACCCTGGCGACTGGACACTACCGCAACGGAATTTTATTGGCTCCAATTACGGGGGCGCTGATTGCAGAATCCGTTCTCAATCAAAAATCAGACCCGTTGTTGCAGCCTTTTCATTGGTCGAGATTTAGACATATTTAGGATCGTGAATTAAACAACCTGTAATTCTCGCGGTTTCGCTTCGTTTGATTCGGCTTCTGCCCCCTAAATCCCCCAAATTTGGGGGACTTTGAACCGCGAAACTGCCTTAAATTCTAGAATTTCTGCTTTCTCAAAGTCCCCCAGAATGGGGGATTTAGGGGGCGAAGTCGCTTGGCAATAAACGACCTTATTTAATTCGCGATCCTTAGTAGACGTTGGTAGACATCAGTCTCCAAAGTTCTGAAAACTTCAAGAATTACCTACTGTCCTTAAGTCAGTGACATTTATTCAAAGCCCGCGCTACTGTAGTCGTTGCTTAGGTTTTTGTGGAGCAAGATGCTGTGGCTTATCGCAATCCTTCCCCGGCGGTTGACATGATTATTGAGATGGTCGATCGCCCCCATCGCCCGATCGTTTTGATCGAACGTCTCAACATCCCCTACGGTTGGTCACTTCCGGGAGGATTTATTGACTATGGCGAATCCGCAGAAACGGCCGCTCGTCGAGAAGCGCTAGAAGAAGTCGGACTGGAGATTACCCTCGTCGAACAGTTTCACGTTTATTCTGATCCGAGTCGAGATGCCCGTCAGCATACGTTGAGTGTAGTTTACCTTGCGACGGCGACGGGTGAACCTAAAGCAGGCGATGATGCCAAAAATTCTAAAATTACCGAGATTTGGGAAATTCCTACCAATCTTTGTTTTGATCACGATCGCATTCTCAATGAATATTTGCAGTACCGTCACTATGGCATTCGTCCGCGCTTGTGACCTGTTGATGGTGCGTCTATGAATTGTTAAAAAGACCGCGATGAATACAGACTGATCCGCGATCGCAAGCTACGATTCACGTAGAAACGTTTGATGAATTCGTGACCACTCCAGCTAGAGGATTTTGAGATGTCAAAAGTCTACAGCACCGAGGAGTTAATCAAAATCCTGGCAGAAGAGCGACGAGCCTGTATCAATGGGCAGCGCTTAAATTTGGCTGTCACCCCTTCGGGCATGAATCCTTTAATTGATCGCTTTGTTAAAGCCGACGGCATTCAAAAGTTTACGGCTTACAACGACTTTCGCAAGACGGTTCATCGCTATCAACGAGATCATCAAGTCTCTGGCATCGTCTGGCAACATCTTTTGATTGAGGGAAAAGCTTTCCACTATCCCAAGATTGACGATCAGTTGATCAGCTTGAGTGAAGATTTGCAGACGCTCAAAGCTGCTAAGTCCTCAATCGTCGATTTTTGGCGAGAAACCACGGTTGGGATGGATTTCTACTTGAGCATGAACACCGGAAAGTTTTATCAACCTGTCATCCACGATGATATTGAGCGAATTTTGCAGCGATCGGAGTGGGCGACTCTCAGCCATCAAGGGCGATCGGACGCTTTAGAAGTGATTTTGCAGCTTGGCTGGGGCAGACCTGAAGAAGCTCTTTATCGTCGAGGCTTTCCTGAGTCGGGGAGTGAGTCGATTCATGCGGTGCGAGTGGGGAGAGTGCCGATCGGGTAGGGATGAGGGATGAGGGATGAGGGATGAAGAGAGAGCAAAAATTGTTCAGTTCAACGCTCAAGAATTCAAAGCTCAAGAATTCAAAACTCAGGCGTTGACTTCTTCATTGCTTCTGACGACTTATCGGTATTCGTTGGAGCGATCGTGGAGTGATGCGCCTCGTGTCGGGTTTGTTATGCTCAATCCCAATCGGGCGGATGAAGTGAGCGATGATCCTACAATTCGACGCTGTATTGGGTTTGCGAAGTCTTGGGGCTATGGAGGGCTGGAAGTCGCGAATCTGTTTGCTTATCGGGCAAAAACGCCTGACTTACTCAAGCAAGCAGACGATCCGATTGGCAAAGAGAACGATCGCTCTATTCTCAGATTGACGAAACGAGTGGAAACGATCGTCTTGGCGTGGGGAAATTGGGGGATGCTGGGAGGGCGCGATCGTACGGTAATAAAATTGCTCGATTCACACCCAACGCTTTACTGTCTCGGCACCACAAAACTTGGACAACCGCGCCATCCACTCTATCTCAAAAGCACTACGCTCCTAGTAAAATTTAGTTTGGCTTCTCATTAGTCTGCATCACCAGCTTTTTGAATAGCTGTCTCTATAGCAATCCTTAAATGAGTCATAAACAGATTTTTGTCGCTCCGTTCCAGTCCGCTTCGCCCCCCTAAATCCTCCATTCTGGGGACTTTGAAACTGGGGAATGGGTCTTGAAATCTAGGAAGTCTCTCGGCTCAAAGTCCCCCAAAGTTGGGGGATTTAGGGGGCACGATCAATTCTGCATTTCACGAGTGATTTAGGATTGCTATAGTTTTTCGTAGAGAATATTTAAGTAAAGTTGAACAACTCTCAAATAAGCGTCAATTAATTGCTGAAAACCTAAGAATTCGTAGGGTGAATACGGTTCACAATTCCTAAATTAATAACATTCAAGTAAGGTTAGCCAACGATTCTCTCTTTGAGTGAGTACATAAATTCCTTTCAAAGTTTCTATCTATAAATCACCCATTAGTCCTATTCACCAAATGTTTCAAACAGCTTTACCAACATCACATTAGAAAACAAAAAACCTTCAGGATCAGTAAACCGCAATCGTCCTCGATCGCTCTCTTGATGATTAGCTACTACAGGCTGATTTTGACTTCCTAATATCTCTACCCATCCCATCTTTTGATAAGGCTGTAAACAAGTCCAAATTTTGTTGAATTGAGACTCACCAAACTGTTGAATCAAACTTGTAATACTCAAGCCCTCAGCCAGGCGTAGACCAACCATCAACGTATCTAGTAAAACCTCTAAAGAGCTTGGCACAATTGGAGCTAAACGATCGCGCTCACCTTTTTTACTCACCCATTCAAAATATTCACGAGTCTTACGGGGACGAGAAACTCGATCGCCCTGCAAATAACTTGTTGCCCCCATTCCAAAGCCATAAAACGATCGATTCTCCCAATAAACTCGATTGTGTTGACACTGATAGCCCGCTTGAGCATAGTTAGAAATTTCATAATGCTCGTAGCCATGAGCGGTGAGAATGTGTTGAGCGACCCGATACATTTCAGCGGCTGTTTCATCCGTGGGTAACGGCGTGGCACCGGGATGATAATGCTTGCCAAAAGGAGTGATTGGTTCGATCGTCAAATCATAGACTGAGAGATGGTTGGGACTGAGAGCGATCGCTTTCTCTAGAGAATTTTGCCATTGAGCCATCGTTTGATGCGGCAATCCTGAAATTAAATCAAGGCTGAAATTCTCAATGTTTGCTTGATGAATGCGATCGATCGCAGCATAGACATCCTCAACAGAATGGGTGCGCCCACAAACGCTCAAAAGTTCTGACTGAAAGGCCTGCACACCCAAACTGACTCGATTTACGCCGGACGATCGATAGCCCACAATTTGCTCAAAATCAAACGTACCCGGATCAACTTCCATTGAAATTTCAGCGTCGGTGGCCAGCCCAAACTGCTCATCAAGCGTCTCAAGAATCTGGCTCAACTGGCTCACAGACAGCAGTGAAGGAGTGCCGCCGCCAAAGAAAACAGTGTTTAAGGATTGCCCAAAGCCAGAAGTCAGCCGAATCTCTTGACACAAAACGTTAACATAGTGAGCGATCGTGCCTGAATTGTTGCCATTTAGCGTATCTCCAACTACCGAGATTGGAAAATCGCAGTAGAAACACCGCCGCCGACAAAAAGGAATATGCAGGTAAGCAGACCTGGGGATCATCAACTCCATAAGCTTTTTGATTAGCTCCGCTTTCGATCCTTTCTTGACGATTATCTCTATAAACGAAAATTTTAATCTTAAAAAATTAGCGCTTACACTAAGCCAAAATATTGATTTTTGTGTCGCTAAGGATTCTCGCTTTGTAGGGTTAACCGCCCACACAGAAAGGGATTAAGAGAAAAATTCTATAAGCGTATAAGATATACTATTCTCATAGCAATCTAACTAGATTTTAGCGTTCAGAACTCCTTCACAATCCTCATTTCAGAAGAGTCTCAAAAACTGCTTTTCAAATAGTATTTATTCAAAATCACTCATTCAAAATAAATTCAGTCCCCCACCTTTCAAGATTATGATTGATGCCATCATTCTTATTTCATTCATCCTAGCAGGAGCGGGGATCGGCTACCACGGCATTGAAGCGCTACCTGGTAGTGTCTTGCAGCAGGCAACCAACCCAGATGCCCTTCGAGTCGTTTTGGCGGGCTTTGGAGCCATGATCGGAATTGCGGTTGGGTTGGTCGCTCAGACTGGCTATCGGCGCGTTACTCGACAAATTCGCGAAATGCCTGCCCATGTTTTGTTGAGTCGATCGGTTGGCTTGGTGCTGGGCTTGCTGGTAGCCAATCTCTTGCTGGCTCCGATATTTCTGCTGCCCATTCCTCAAGAGTTCTCATTTATCAAGCCTCTGGCGGCCGTGGTAGGAAGTCTGATGTTTGCGGTCTCTGGCGTGTCATTGGCGGATGTGCATGGACGATCGCTGCTTCGATTAATTAATCCCAACAGTGTCGAAACGCTCTTGTTCTCAGAAGGTAGCCTCAGACCTTCGAGTACCAAAGTTTTAGATACAAGCTGCATCATTGACGGTCGGATTGCTTCTCTACTCGATACTGGCTTCTTAGAAGGGCAATTACTCGTTCCTCAGTTTGTGCTTCAAGAATTGCAGCAGGTCGCGGATGCTTCTAGCGATCAAAAGCGGGTTCGGGGGCGGCGTGGGTTAGATATTCTCAACCGTCTGCGCGAGGCTTATCCCGATCGCGTGATCATTCACTCTGCCGACTATGAAGAGATTTCGACCGTTGATGCAAAACTGGTGCGTCTGGTGCAAGACATCAATGGAACGCTGCTCACTACAGATTACAACCTGAATAAGGTGGCCAGCGTCCAGAGCGTCTCTGTGTTGAATGTGAACGATTTAACTCAAGCCGTTCGCCCTTCTTATCTGCCGGGAGACAGCCTGGATCTCAAAATTCTTCGAGAAGGCAAAGAACCTGCTCAAGGTATTGGCTATCTGGATGATGGGACGATGGTCGTCGTCGAAGAAGGTCGCGCTTATGTGGGTGGAGAACTGCAAGTCATTGTCACCAGTGCGCTACAAACTTCGGCAGGACGAATGATTTTTGCTCGACCCAAAGCCTCCGCGCTCGCTTAGTTAATGAAGCGGGTACGTCAAAAGGGTTGTCATTTCTGCATACAATCGGCTCCTGTCCTCTACCGTGTTCGACATGACGAGTCAGCCGAGTGGGTTTTTGTTTGTCGCAACTGCTGGGAGCGGGTCAGCCACAACAATCCTTTCTATGTTTACGGCGGCACCTGGAAAGCTGAGAAGTAATCGCTTTTGAAGTGTTGTTTGCCTGAATGGGATGTCAACGGAATAACTGGATTCGATCGCTTCGTTGTTCGACGCTTCTGCCCCCAAGCTGCCAATTTTGGGCGACTTTAAGAGAAGAGTTTCGGTTCAAAGTTCACACCATTGAGGAGTGAGTAAAATTAGCTGTTGTTGTTGAAGTGATCGCACGCCTGCTAATTCCAATGGCGCATCGGTGAGAAGGTCTGCAACCGATCGCTGATCTTGGTTAGCATCACAAGCCTGCATAAATTTAAACGCTTCGTCTGACAAATTCAAAATCTGGTAGTCGTAGTTAAACAAACACTTGCTCTCCCAACCTTCCATACAGGGGCTGCGTTCGGGAATGGCTTTGAGCAGCGCTTCATCGGCAGACCAATCGACAAGCGGAAGTTCGCCTCTGGCTAAAAAGAATTCGTAATGAGTCACCGAGGAGGGGTCGAGCAGTTCGATTAGGCGGTATCGTTGGCGATCGCTCAGTCCTTCTGCCCGTCGCATTAAGTCAGGGTTTTTGGCGAGTAGGCGATCGAGCGTCCACTGGCGCGGATTAGAGAAGCCCAGAAATTTTAGCCCAGACGCATCAATTAGTTGAAACAGCGTCTCAATGTTGTAGTCAATTTCCTGGGGATGGACATACATATCGGCAAAACATTCGTCGCGTCGGTTTTCCATTGACCAGCGTTCTTGTTCTCGCTGCACCAGGCGATTGTTTTCGGGCAGCGTCTCAAAAATTTGACGACCAACCTGCACACCGTCTCGATAGTCACCTCGCTGGTTGCCCTGAAGAAGCGCGATCGCTTGCTGCATCAGGTTAATTTCCCAGCGCCCCAATTCGGCGTAGACAAAAATGTGCATCAGTCCGCCCGGAGCCAGTTTGGTCGCCAAAGACTGAATGCCGCGAATCGGGTCAGGCAAATGATGCAACACGCCCACGCAGTTGATCAGATCAAACTTTCCTGGAAGCTGGTTGGCCTCGTAGAGGCTGAGGTGATGAAATTTGACGCGATTGGCTCCCGATCGTTGACAGCGTTCTCTCGCAACGGCCAACGTCCCCGAACTCAAATCGATCCCCGTGACCTGTGCCTGCGGATTTAAGTGAACCAGATATTCAGTTCCCACGCCCGTCCCACAGCCTGCATCGAGAATGCGAATGTCTTGTCGCTGGGGCTTTCTCCCGGTACAAAAGTTGTAGGCGGCTGACCAATTCCAGCGCCAGTTATAGCCAGGCGGCGGCTCATCTAACAGCGGCTCAGGCGGAAAAGGATAAGTGTTATAGAGTGCGGCGACGGCAGCGCTAATTGATTGAGGATCTGACATGGCACAAAAACAGCGTTTGATCTCGTTGATCTAGTGTCTCACTCGATGGGGCGATCGCAAATTTTCAATTAATAGATTATTGCGGGATGTTGCAAATAGCGTTAAGTTATCTTAAGAAGTCTATCCCCAGAATGAGGTCAAAATGGAAGAACAAAAGCCTAAATTCGGATTTGTCCCGTTTGCTGAAACCTGGAACGGTCGTTTAGCAATGTTGGGACTTGCGATCGGTTTCGCGACCGAGTTTATGACAGGAAAGGGAATTCTAGAGCAACTGGGTTTGATGTAAGAATTTGACGTAGCATTCGCACGTAAAACAACGTTTTCATCAGAGTGAACGTCCTGGGGGTAATCTTTACGCTCCAGGCTTTTTTTATTTAACGTTCAACTAGCGTTGCGTGGGTTTAACAGAGTTCCTTCGCTTCGTTTTTGGAGCTTCTGCCCTCCAACTCCCCAATCTGAGGGACTTTCAGACAAGGTTGCCAATTCAAAGTCCCTCACTCGTGGGGATTTAGAGGGCATTCTGGATTGATCACTGAAGCGAAAATCTTGCCTTAAAACTCAACGCTCAAGGGCGCTCTGGGAAAGGGAATGACATCGCGAATATTGCCCATGCCCGTCATAAATTGTACTAAGCGCTCAAATCCCAGCCCAAACCCCGCATGAGGAACAGTGCCATATCGCCGCAGATCCAGATACCACCAGTAATCCTCGACGTTTAGCCCCTGCGCCTTGATGCGTCGCTCTAAAACATCCAGTCGCTCCTCGCGCTGAGAGCCACCGATGATTTCGCCAATTTTGGGAGCGAGAATATCCATCGCCCGGACGGTCTTTTCGTCGTCGCTCAGGCGCATATAAAACGCTTTAATCTGTGTGGGATAGTCTGTCACAATCACGGGCTTTTTGAATAACTCTTCTGCTAGATAGCGTTCGTGTTCAGATTGCAGATCCAGACCCCATTCAACCGGATACTCAAAGGGACGATCGCTCTTCGCTAATAGCGCCACCGCATCCGTGTAGGTTAATCGCTCAAACTGATTGTTGGTGATATTTTCGGCCGTTTGTAAAACAGAATTGTCAATGCGATCGTTAAAGAACTGCATGTCATCAGGACAATGCTCCAGCACATAGGAAAAAATGTATTTGAGAAATGCTTCTGCTAGATCCATATCGCCATCTAGATCGCAGAAAGCCATTTCAGGCTCGACCATCCAAAACTCTGCCAGGTGACGAGAGGTATTTGAGTTTTCTGCCCGAAACGTTGGCCCAAACGTATAAACGTTGCTAAAGGCCATGGCCATAATCTCAGCTTCTAACTGTCCGCTGACCGTCAGATAAGCAGGCTTGCCAAAGAAGTCTTTGCTGTAGTCAATCTTTTGGTCGGGCGTTGTCGGAATTTTCTTCAAGTCCAGACTCGTTACCGCAAACATCTCACCCGCCCCTTCACAATCGCTGGCAGAAATGATCGGCGTATGAACCCAAAGAAATCCTCTTTCCTGAAAAAACTGGTGAATCGCTGCCGCGCAGGCATTCCGAACGCGAAAAACGGCTCCAAAGGTGTTGGTGCGCGATCGTAAGTGTCCAATGTCTCGCAAAAACTCAAACGAATGGCGCTTCTTTTGCAATGGATAGGTTTCGGGATCTGCCTCACCAAATACGGCTACCGAATCGGCTTTCACCTCAATGCGCTGCCCCTTGCCCGGAGACGGCACCAACACGCCAGACACCTCAACCGATGCGCCCGTACTGAGCCGTTTGACGATCGCGCCATAGTCCGGCACACTCTCGTTGATCACCACTTGCAGCCCAGCCATCGACGAGCCATCATTCACTTCGATAAATGAAAAGCCTTTTTGCTCCCGCTTCGTCCGAACCCAGCCTTGAATCGTAACTGACTCATCGGGTTGACCACTGCGTAAAATTTCTGCAATCCGTCGTGTCATGGAGCAACTGGGGGTGTAGGGGGTGGCGCGTGGGAGGGAGTGGGGTTCTTTAGGGTGTAGAAGGCGAGTGACCAACCAACAAGGATGCCCAGTCCACAAAATCGAACGGCTTGCCAAAAGACTTCTTTAAAGCCCGCCCAAGAAAATAAACGGCTCTCCAGACTGACTTCGAGTTCTTCTAGCTGCTGCTCGATCTTCCGTAATTCTACTTGAAGCTCAGGCGATTTGCCTTGATCTAGCTGCGATCTCTTCGAGTTGCCCACAAGGGGTCGCTGCGTCTGTAGGGCTGCTTGAAGCTTTTGATCTCGCTGGATTTGAAGATGACGGTCTTTGAGTTCTTGCAGCGATCGCTCCACTGACTGGAGAGACTGCTCAAATTCCAGGTCAGATTCCAGATTAGAAGGCGACAAACGATCGGGATCTTGAGACGGCTCCATGCCAGCGTAGTAAAGTGAGAGTGGATTCATTTTACCCATCCCCAACGCGCTTATGACAGATTCTACGCTTCAAACGGCTGCATCGAGCAAGCTAGCTGAGTTCAGTCCTTTAGAGTTGGCACAGGCACTTTCCGAAAAGCTAACCATTACTGATCGCGACTGGCATCGACTTAAGAACGATCGCAAAGCCAGATCTCGTGAACAAATTGCAGTGGCCCTGGTGTTTCTTCTCAAAGATCAGCCAGAAGAAGCTCTATTAAGAGTGCAGCAGGCCAGTGGGTGGCTGGATCGATCGATTTCTGCCCCCCCCTGCGAGAGCCACAAACACGAGTCCTAAAGTTAATTTTGATTACGTCTCGCTTTCAACTTGTCTTGAAAGCTCACTTTACAGTAGGCACTTTCTAACTGGACAGAGGACTGTACTACTGGACTGGGAGCCGGGGAGGAAGAAGTAACCGCAGAGGCGATCGGCTGACATAGCAGCGTTAACAGGCAAGAGCAACCCGCTAGAAGGAGTAGCTCTAATTTTTTCGTTTCCATTGTTTAATTCAGATGAGTGATCCCATTTGTCAGGGAGCCTGACGCTTTGCCAAGATAGCAAAAAATTGAGCGTATCTAACACCTGAAGCGGGGATCAGAGTGGTCACAACCTTCAGATACGTTGTCGCGCTGCTATCTTGACGAAAATAGGATGTACAAAGTTGCTTTCGAGAGAAATCACTCGATAGAGTTGACGCTTGACAGACGCAAAAAACAGTACTAAAGTACCAAAGGTTGTCTGACAGTTTTCTTAACCTGTTTACAAAGCCTTAATTCAGTTCCCTGGTGGTTCCATTGGACTTCATCGAAAACCTGGTGAAGAATATAGAGTCCTCGACCACAATCCCCTTCTTCACAGGGCAATTTAGAACTTGTATCTTCCTGACTTTCAGGCGGCATAAAGCCAGTTCCCTGATCCGAAATTACCCACCAATAATGATCCGAAACTGCCGAGAAATGAACCAAAACCTTTTTGCCAGGGTCAAGATTATTCCCGTGCTTGGCAGCATTTACCAACGCTTCTTGTAACCCTAGCCTGATCTCAGCCTGCCATTGACTGGGCACCTTTGAGAGCAAAAGATCCAGAATTGGAATCAGGTAGAGAGTGGAGGCAAAGCTAACTGTGTTCCAGTTGCGTCCAGTAGGACGAGGTGAAATAGCAATCACTCGGAAAACCCCGTAGCTTTCAAGTGGATAAGCGTACTCTTGTTAAGCAAGCGTGGTTTTAAAACGCACGGCTACATCCGACTTAATTCCAACTATCAATGTTCTTCACAGAAGAGTTTGTGATCTAGGGAAGTATTAAAAGGCTGTGACGCTCAAGGTCTGAGCAGTCCCACTCACGAAAATGTTTGACACCCCTAAAGCTGTCAGCTATCCCTGAGTAGCGGTTTATTTGTATCTCAACTATACCAAAGTGCTACTAGAAAAGCATCCCCCTGACTGCAATTTGCGGGAGTAATTGTCTTACAAATCCGCAGGTAACAAGGGCTACAGAACAGCCTAATGTCTATTTTTTCTGATAGAGAAGCTGCTCGATTCGGCGAAAGTCTCGTTCAACTTCACCCCAGAGCGATCGATTGTGAGGGTCAGTTCGCAGTGCTTTCTTTAAGTAAAGCCGAGCTTTGTCAAACTGTTTGTCTTGGATCAGGTGATGTCCCCAGCGCTGGTAGGTGATGGCTTGCCATTGACGAATTTCGGGATCAGAGGGGAGCCGCTGGGCCAGTCCTTCGACAAGGGCGATCGCTCGTGGAAATCGCCGACTTCTCAAAAACTGCTGCAACTGCTCATAAGAAGTTTGCTTAAGCTGCTGGTCTATTAATGAATGATTGGGGTTGGACTGGACGGGACTAGGCTTCTCTGCTTTGCGAGTGACTTTGATTTTGGGTTTAGTCGATTCCGAAGGCGGAGACGTTTCGGGTGAGTCATTCTCAATTCCAGGTGGACTGACTACGCCCAACAAAAATCGGTAAGCCTCGTTGACTTGAATGAACTTTTCTTCCGATCGCTGATCGCCAGGGTTGATATCTGGATGAAGCTGCCGGGCCAAGCGACGATAAGCGGCTTTGATGTCCTCGTAAGAGGCTCCCGTTCTCAGTCCTAATAATCGATAGCAGTCTGCAATATTCATTAGATATGAAAAAAGCAGAATCACTTAGAATTCTGCCACGAAGTCAAAAATAATGCCAAAAGAGGAAGAGGGACGCAGTATTAACCGGAATGCATCTACGCCCATTGCGTCCCTGTGTCAATCAAGCATGACACCTGCTCAGTTTGCCCTTTAGCTGACCGATTCAATCACTTTGTCAATCAGACCATACTCTTTAGCGTCTGCGGCTGAGAGGAAGTAGTCACGATCGGTGTCTTTTTCGATTTTAGAGAGGGGCTGTCCACTGCGATCTGACAGGATTGTGTTCAGGTGGTGCCGAATTCTAAGGATTTCTTTGGCCTCGATTTCGATATCACTGGCTTGGCTGCGTCCCGTCCCGCCGAGGGGTTGGTGAATCATAATCCGAGCGTGGGGAAGTGCAAACCGTTTGCCTTTGGTTCCAGCGGCCAGCAGAAAGGCACCCATTGATGCGGCAAGACCGACGCAGATCGTTACGACATCTGATTTGATGTGCTGCATGGTGTCGTAGATCGCCATTCCCGCAGTCACAGACCCACCGGGGGAGTTGATGTAGAGAGAAATGGGCTTACCGGGATCTTCGGAGTCGAGATAGAGCATGGAGGCGACGATCGCATTTGCAATCCCATCATCAACTTCCTGGCTAAGGAAAATAATGCGCTCTAGGCTGAGGCGCTGGTAGATGTCGATCCACTGTTCGTAGGAGCTACCAGGCAGGCGATAGGGAACTTTGGGAGTACCGATTGGCATAGTAACAGTGAGGGGTAAGGGGATTAGACAGAAGCGGGAATTTGTTTAGGCAGTTCTTTGGTGCTTTCGAGAACGCGATCGATCAGACCGTATTCTTTAGCAGTTTGCGGGGTGAAATAGCGACGGCGATCGATGTCTTTCTCGATTTTTTCGGCGGGTTGCCCCGTGTTGCTAGACAAGATTTCAAGGAACTTGGTGCGATCGTCCACGATTTTTTTGGCATCGATTTGAATATCGGTGGCCTGTCCACGACTCTGCCCAAACTGTTGAGACAATACAATTTCTGCATTTGGGAGACAGAAGCGAGATCCCTTCGTGCCCGATGATAAAATCATTGCCGCCGTCCCAACTGCTTGCCCCAAACAAATCGTCTGAATGGGCGCTTTGATGTACTGCATGGTGTCGTAGATCGCCATACTCGCCACTAGAGAAGAAGTGCCCCCTGAGAGCCGTTCGCCCGGAGAGTTGATGTAGACGTAGATCGGCTTGGTCGCATCTTCGGAGGCGAGAGACAGCAGCAAGGCCACCACAAAGTTAGCAAAGTTGTCGTCGATCTCTTCGTCGAGAAAAACGATGCGCTCAAATGCCATGCGGGTGTAGAGGTCAACCCACTGAACATATTGGCTACCAGGGATGCGATAAGGAACTTGCATAATCCAGAAGCCTATGATGAAGCCAGAGCAGGAAGCGGGACAGGAAGCTGTTTCGTGCTTTCAAGGACGCGATCGATCAGTCCATATTCCTTCGCTTCATGAGGCGTGAGATAGAAGGTGCGATCGGTATCCTTAACAATCTTCTCAATGGACTGTCCAGTGTTCTTAGAGAGGATGTCTAGAATCGCCGCTCGATTTTCTAACACTTCTTTGGCACGAATTTGAATATCCGTTGCCTGTCCTCTGGTGCCAGACTTGGGCTGGTTTAGCACGATCGTCGCATTGGGCAAACTGGCGCGACAGCCTTTAGTCCCCGCAGACAAGATCATCGCAGCCGTGCCGACGGCCTGACCGATACAAATCGTGTGAACGGGTGGCTTGATATAGCTCAAGGTGTCAGCCACGGCAAATGCTTCGGTTTCAAAGCCGATCGTTTCACCCTGCCAGGAGGTGCCCGTCGAGTTGATGTAGAAGAAAATTGGCTTTTCGGGATCGTCAAACTGAAGGTAAAGCAACTGAGCGATGATCAGCCGAGTCACATCTTGACCAGGGTTGCGGCGGTATTCGTCGATCGAGTGAAGCGGCCCGCCCAGGTAAACGATCCGTTCTTTGAGGAGCAGCGAAGCCAGATCGGGGGGAGGTGTCCGATAGTAAGCGTCGCCGTAATTTGTAGATTGAATAGCCTTGATGGGTGAGTTCATAGCGTGCGGTCTGCCTCAAGAGTGGCACTATCTCCTTATAGTAACGTGGCGTGAGACGGACGGAACGATACAGGGATTGGGGAGAACCGAACTGGGGGGAGGAGGGAGGAGGGAGAACTTCGTTCCGCTTCGCGAGGAGGGATGAGGGATGAGGGAGGAGGGAGAATTTTATTTTGAGATGCGGAATCAAGCTGAGGTACGGTGTAGATATCTGATCGAAGCTCCGTATTATCTCTACATTCCCCCATCTCCTATGCAAGTCGGACTGAAGTGTGCTCTCAGTGATGCTCAAGTAGACGTGACTCAAATTAATAGTCAGCGTCAAGTTGCGATTTCGATTTCAGCGATCCCTGAAGCGATCGGGCGTAGTATTCCGCTTAATCTTTGCTTGATTCTCGATCAGAGTGGCTCGATGGAAGGGCGATCGCTGGTTACTGTTAAGCAGGCTGCTCAGAGATTGATTGAGAAACTGTCGCCGGGGGATCGGATCGCGATCGTCACCTTTAATCACAGAGCTAAAGTGCTGGTGCCTAATCAGGTGATCGAAGACCTGGATAAGTTGAGAATTCCCCTTCATCAGCTTGAGGCAGCGGGGGGTACGTCGATCGATGAAGGGTTGCGGTTGGGCATTGAGGAGTTGGCGAAGGGGAAGAAAGATGCGGTTTCTCAGGCGTTTTTGCTGACGGATGGAGAAAACGAGCATGGAGATAACGATCGCTGTCTCAAACTCGCTCAACTGGCGACAGGATACAACATGACGCTGAACACGCTGGGCTTTGGGGATGCGTGGAATCAGAATGTTTTAGAAAAAATTGCTGATGCGGGCGGTGGAGCGCTCTCTTTTATTGAGCAGCCCGATCAAGCCGTTGTGGAATTTAGTCGATTGTTCGATCGCATTCAATCGGTTGGCTTGACGAATGCTCATTTGATGTTGTCGCTGACTCCTGGAATTCGATTAGCAGAATTGAAGCCGATCGCTCAAGTGGTGCCCGATGCGATCGAACTCACTGTCCAGCAGGAAGGGGATCTAACGATCGTTCGGTTAGGGGATCTGATGGTGGACGCGCCTCGAATCGTGTTGGCCAATTTGTATGTCGGACAACTTCCCCAGGGGAAACAAACGATCGCCTCGGTGCAAATTCGCTATGACGATCCGGCTTTGGGTCAAGAAGGCTTGCTGTCTGAAGTCTTCCCGATTGAAATCTCGGCAGTGACGGCGTTTGAGCCTGCGATTAATCCTGAAGTGCAAAATCACATTCTGGCGTTGGCAAAATATCGGCAGACCCAGATCGCAGAGGCAAAATTGCAGCAGGGCGATCGCGTGGGAGCCGCTACGATGCTTCAAACTGCGGCCAAAACTGCACTACAAATGGGCGATCAGGGAGCTGCAACCGTTTTGCAAACCAGTGCTACCCAACTTCAAGCCGGACAAGATCTGTCTGAGGCCGATAAAAAGAAAACTCGCCTCGTCTCAAAAACAACGTTGCAGGTAGACGAATCTTAGATGGACTCTGGACTCTGGACAGAACAGCATTTCATGTCTAACGTCCAATGTCCAATGTCCAACCTCTACGCTTCGCCAAAGACGGAGAAGTGCCAAGGTTTGCGCTGTAAGCCAGAATTGTCAAACATGACATGCTTGACGATCGTGTATTCCTCCAGGGCATAGTGCGACATGTCTTTGCCAAAGCCACTTTGTTTGAATCCACCGTGGGGCAACTCGCTGGCGATCGGGATGTGGTCGTTGACCCAAACGGTGCCAAATTCTAAAGCTGCTGTGACACGCATCGATCGCTGAACATTGCTCGTCCACACGCTGGCGGCCAATCCGTAGGGAATGTCATTGGCGAGAGCGATCGCTTCAGATTCGTCACTAAACCGATTGACGACGAGAACCGGGCCAAAAATCTCTTCTTGCACACAGTTTGCTGTCTGAGGCGCATCGACCAAAATGGTTGGCGGATAGAAAAAGCCTTTGTCTGTGGGCAGTTCGCCCCCTAGCGCGACACGAATTCCTTGCTGACGAGCTTCTTCGACATAGCCGTGTACTTTGTTTTGTTGTACCTGACTGACGAGTGGGCCCATGTCGGTATCGGGCTGAGTTGGGTCGCCCATTTTGACTTGTTTGCTGACGGTGATGAAGCGATCGAGAAAGGCATCAAACACTTCATTTTGAACATAGATGCGGGTAGCGGCGGTGCAGTCTTGACCTGTGTTCATATAGCCTGCGACGACAGCACCCTGCACACAAGCTTCGATATCGGCATCAGCAAACACGATAAAGGGGGCTTTTCCGCCCAGTTCTAGCGTGACTCGTTTGACGGTTTGGCTGGCCAACTCCATGACGCGCTTTCCCGTTGGGGTGCTGCCTGTGAAACTCACCATTCTGACGATGGGATGGGTGCAGAGCGCTTCTCCGACATCGGCTCCTCCCGTGACGACGTTGATCAGTCCGGCGGGTAGACCTGATTGAAGGGCAATTTTAGCGAGTTCAATAGTCGTAATCGGCGTGTTGGGGGCGGGTTTGATGACGATCGCATTCCCAGCAGCGAGAGCAGGCGCGAGTTTCCAGACGGCCATCATCAAGGGGTAATTCCAGGGAGTAATCGCGGCTACCACACCGATCGGTTCTCGTCGCAGCATACTCGTATAGCCACCTACATAGCTGCCTGCCGCAACGCCTTCTTGATGTCGTACGACGGAGGCAAAGTAGCGAAGGTTGTCGATCGAGAACGGAACATCGCCATTTTGACTCAGTTTGATCGGCTTGCCTGTATGTTGGCTTTCTAGTTGAGCGAGGGTGTCGGATTGCTGTTCAACCGCATCGGCAAACTTGAGCAGGGCTAAACTTCTCTCGCCATAAGAAAGCTGACTCCATTCGATCTGTGCTCTTTGGGCTTGTTGGACGGCGGCATCAACATTCTGGGGAGTGCCGATCGCAACGGTGGCAAACACCTCTTCGGTCGCGGGGTTGATTAGATCCTGGCTGCCTGTTGTGACGAAGCGATCGCCGATCACCATTGGGTAATGCGCTTGTTTTCCCGTGATGTTTTGCATGATGCCCTCGTTAGTGGAAATATTTGTTTTGTTGAGCGTCGCTAAATTGAAATTATGCCATTTCTTTTTTGACTTCTTTTGATGTTCAGGTTGTCTCAAGATCTTGTTAGCTGCCTCCAGTCCAAGTTCTTGCACTTGTTCTTTTCGGTTGTTAGTGAGTGCGAAAACACCAGAAGGCGATCGGTGGTGAGAGTTGTTTGGTGACAGTCGTTTAAGGTTATCTGTGCTGTCCGAAAGAACCCAGAGGTCGGGGCAGTGGTTGAGTGGCGAAGGTTGAGATGATCAACTTTGAATCAAAGTTACAAGTTCCGAAACAATTTTTTGTCGTCAGCGAAGGTTGAGTAAGATGACGGTAAAGGTTTAGGGGCAAGGTTTGGAGGTGGGGGTGAAATAAAATCGCATTGGCGAGACGCGATATTTATAAACGCGATATCTATAAAACTGAGGGTGAGGTCGTTATATAAACCAAGATTTGGAGGCGGTGATGTCTGTAAAGCAACCTCTGGTGATTGACTATGTGGATTGGCCAAAATTGCTGCCAAAGCCGCCACTGCTAACCAGTTTTCAATCGAGTTGGAATAGCATTCAGCTTGAGCATTACCGCCTACCCTTTATGGATTTGCCTGAAGTATCTAATCTTCAACATGTTGTCGTTATTCCATTAGGGCATTCGCCAGTTGATTTTGAATTTGTCGCTGAGGGGCATTCGCAAACAGTCTCGTATCGGGAAAAAGACTATGCAAGTGGATGTATTGAAATCTACCCCGCTGATCTACCGATTAGCTTCCATTCTCATCCTACTGTTAAAGCAATGGAATCAATTAACTGCTATATGGAGCCTACCTTTCTAGCTCAAATCGCACATGAATCAGTCACTCCCGATCGCGTTGAACTGTTATTGACATTGAAAACAGTTGATGTACTGCTCCACCAGATGGGTTTAGCACTCAGATCAAGTTTAGAAGTGGATGGCGCGAGAAGTCGTTTCTATGCCGATTCAATGGCAACAGCAATGGCGGCTCACCTACTGCACCGTTACTCTACCCGCAAGCATCACTTTCGGGAATACGAGGATGGGTTGTCGAAGCAAAAGCTTAGGCAAGCGATCGAGTATATCCAGGCGCATTTGGGTGAAGATATATCCTTAACTGATATTGCGAATGAACTGGGGATGAGTCTGTACTATTTTTGTCATTTGTTTAAGCGATCGACAGGTATCTCACCCCATCAATTCTTAATTCTCCAGAGAGTAGAACGAGCAAAGCATTTGCTCAAGCAGCCAGAACAAACTGTTACATCTGTAGCAATGGAGTGTGGTTTTGCCAATCAGAGCCATTTTGCCCGATGTTTTCGTCAATCCACTGGGATGAATCCGAATCAGTTTCGCAAGTCATAGCAAGATTATGTTCTAAGTTCGCAAGAAAAGGTGCGACTTCGTTTAAGCTGTTGGCTAAAGTGATCTCAATAGTTAGACGAACTAAATACTGAAGCATTATTTCTTTGGTTCTTATGGTTTTTTAGAGTCGATCGCTGCTAACAAATTATTAGGCTCCTAGATGTTAATCAAAGGATGCCACTAGAACGAGTGTTACTGACTGCATTCGAGACACGCCCCCAAAAGGAGACACATCATGATGGATATTTTGTCACGAACCCGACGATTGGGTCTGTTCGGCTTATTTGCAGCAGGGCTGTTAGCTACTGTTCCTTTCTCTGTCTCACTTGCTGCAACTCCTGCCAACGAACTGATGCTGATTAACGTGCAAACCAATAAGTGCCTCACTATTGCTGGGGGAAGAAGCACCGAAAACAATGTCGAGGCGGTTCAGTTTGACTGCGATAGCGACCCATCGCGCCGTTGGCGGATAACCGACGTAGGTGGCACGGGTGTCTATCAAATTAGGAACGTGCAAACTGGTAAGTGTCTGACCATTGCCGGGGGAAGAAGCACCGAAAACAATGTAACAGCCCTTCAATTCAACTGCGACAGCGATCCGTCGCGCCGTTGGCGGATAAGTGATGTAACTGGTGCCGGTATTTATCAGATTAGGAATGTGCAAACCAACAAGTGTCTGACCATTGCCGGGGGAAGAAGTACCGAAAACAACGTAACAGCCCTTCAATTCAACTGCGACAGCGATCCGTCGCGTCGCTGGACGCTGAGAATGAAACTGTAGCTCAACTCGCTTCACCCTATATCAATCAAGCCTAACCAGGAATTGTCCTGGTTGGCGGTATGCTGTCTATCAGAAATGATGGTGATGGAAATGATGTACAAATTGAATTAGCTTCCAGCTAGGAATATGCAATTCTGTAAGTTTACAATGACGGTCAGAGCTATCTGCAAATCACCCGCGTTGGACTTTAACTTTTTGGCACGCCTATTAATTTTGCATTGACTAGCAGCTACATACTAGTTATTTTTCAAATCGAAGGTGGCTCATGACTGATTCAGAAAAAGAATCTGAGAAGCAGAAAGGTTTAAGCAAGGAAGCTTGGACAGCCATTAGCGCGATTGCAGTCGCATTCATTGGCGCTATGGCTATCTTCCCGACGATATGGAAAGATTCAGCCCCGCAAAATACCTCACCCTCCGGTTCTCCATCAGGATCGATCGCATCGCCAAGCTCTCCCTCTGTCAGTCCTTCTGAGAAATCAGTCACATCACCCCGCCCTTCTTTAGCACCCAGTTCTACTCCAACTGTGGTTCCAACTGCTCCTGCGGCTGCCCAAACGTTAGCTCAAGATCTAGAGGCTGCTAACATCGATTTCAGCGATTCAAAAGAACTTGCTCAGTTAAACAACCCATTTTCTAAATATCCACAATTTGCTACAAGTTGTCTCAATCTCCTGAAAAATAAGCGCTTGAAGAAAAGAGCCTATTTTGATGTCATTTTTTGGAACTACACCGAAGAATTAGGAGGTCAAATTAATGCTGACTCGCCCAACGGTGATATTGACACGAATATCCTAAAAGCCGCCATGATCAGTGCTTACAATACCCGTAATGGTAGTAGCGCCTTGTCATTTGGAGACATTGTAGAACTAAATCAGTGAAGTCTGACAGTAGGAGGAAAACTTTGAATTATGGTTAGTCAAAAAACGATCGAGATTGTCAAAGCAACTGCACCTGTTGTGAAGGAAAAGGGTGAAGAGATTACCCGACGGATGTATCAAATTGCCTTTGCAGAGCGACCTGACTATAAACGTAGCTTTGAAACCACCTGGATGCAGCATCTCGATGGGGGTGGACAAGCACACAAGTTAGCTGCCGCTGTTTATGCCTATGCGACTCATATCGATCGGCTAGACGAACTGGCTACGGCAGTCGATCACATTGCCCATCGCCACGTAGAAACTCGCATTCTGCCTGAGCAGTACTCCCTGATTGGCGAAAAGCTGTTGCAAGCCATGAAAGATGTTTTGCAAGATGCTGCAACGGATGAAGTAATTGCGGCGTGGGCCGAAGCCTATGATGCTTTAGCAGATATCTTTATTCAAAAAGAGAAGGCAATTTACAACCAAGAAGATCAAGAACTCACCGATCGGTTGGCAAGATCTAGTCATTCAGTGACAGCGAATTGAGTTGAATCTATTTTAGAGATACTTTGATTGACGCGGATAAGAGTACTCTTGAAGCAATATCCAAATTCAAGCCAATCTCACCCAATCTCACATTGTTCTAACCGTCAGGGGAGATAGCAAATGTATATTAGAACAGAAAATTATGTTCGTGCTGCCGATTTAGAGGATGTGCGTAAAGCGGGGCGATTAGTAGTGACGTTGCGAAGCAGTTCCCCCTCTGGGGTAAACGCCAGACACACGATATTACTGATTCACGAGCATGACAAAATCTATGCCGTAGATAACCGCTGTCCCCACATGGGTTTTCCCCTCCATCGGGGAACGGTAAAAGATTGTATTCTCACTTGTGATTGGCACTATGCCCGATTTGATGTGATGAGCGGCGGCACGTTTGATTCCTGGGCGGATGATCTGCCTGCTTTTCCAGTGCAAATCCGCGATCGTGAAGTCTGGATCGATCTTGCGGCTCATGCCGATCCATTATCCCATCATCGCCAGCGTCTTCAAGACGGTTTAGAACAGGGCATTCCCTTAGTGATTGGCAAATCGGTCATTGCGCTGTTGAAGCACGAGAAACACATCACTCAAGCCTTTCAGATGGGATTAGATTTTGGGGTTAGCTATCGACAGAGCGGTTGGGACACAGGTTTAACCATCCACACTTGTATGATGAACCTATTGCCCTATCTTGATGAGGAAGACAAACCTCGTGCAATTTATCATGGTCTAGCCGCCGTCGCCGAGGATACTAGCAATCAACCGCCCCGATTTCCGATTCAACCCCTACCTAGCTCCAACGATCCCGACAAGATTCCGATTCTACAAAGCTGGTTTCGTCAGTTTGTGGAAGTCAGGGATGCAGAAGGCGCAGAGCGTTGTTTAGCCTCAGCGATCGAGGCAGGAGCCTCTCAAACCCAACTAGCTCACATGCTCTTTACCGTGGTGACTGACCATCGATATATGAGTGTTGGACACCCTCTAGACTTTACCAATAAAGCATTAGAGGCTTTAGATGCTGCGAATTGGCAAAATGCAGAACTCGTCTTAACCAGTTTAGTGTCTGGATATACTAGCGCCTCTCGAATGGAAGAATCTAGATCCTGGCGCTCCCCGATTGATTTAGTGGCAATTTTGCAACAGGCGTTTGAAGCGTTGCCGCAAGCTTTAGCAGAGGGAAAAAATCAACGGAGAACTTGGAACCATCGCGACCAACTCATGCCCATCTTGCTAGGTGACAATGCCCAAGCGATCGCAGATGCTCTACTGACCGTCCTGCGGCAAGGCTGTTCTGAGGTCGAACTGGCTGAAATTGTAACCTATGCTGCTGCTCTGCGGATTGCTCAATTCAGCACGAACAATGATTTTAACGATTGGGATATCGCCCATCATACTTTCACCTTTGCCAATGCGGTTCATCAGGGCATGAGACGAGTTGCATCGCCGGAGTTGTTGAGAGGTGTGTTTGATGCAGCAATGAGTGTGTATCTCGATCGCTTTCTCAACGTCCCTGCGGCTCACCTTCCTAAACCAGATAAAACAGTAGAAAATCCAGCAGAGTTGTTACACAAACTGCCAGAGTTGATGGATCGACAGCAGCAAGTGAATCAAGTTGGGGAGTTAGTCGGGAGCTATCTTTACAGTGGGGGCAACCCAGAACTGCTCTTAGCCCTCTTAGGCAAATTGCTGTTGCGTGAAGACCGACAATTTCATGTGATCCAGGAGATTGAAGCTGCTTTTCGTCAATACTCCCAATTGGGTAACGCCCCTGCTGGGATTAACGTTTTGGTTGCCGCATCGCGGTATCTAGCGGCTCATACACCCACGATGCGATCGCAAGAGCAAACCTATCAAATGGCTTATAGACTGCATCGCGGCGATCGTTTGTTTGAGGATGTTGCTGAAGCTGAACCTTGATGTGAGGACTAAGTGGTAGGCGATCGCTGAGAAGCACTGGCTAACAACGTATCTAGAAATGGACAGGTTGTCTATCGGGTTATCGCGACTTTGAAACTATTGCCCAAGTGCGACGGTTTCAACGTCCTCACTTTCAGCCTTGAGTCTCACTACGAGAAAAGTGTAGGTCAAAAAATATTGGGGTAATCCATCCAGAGGTATTTGAAGGTGATGGGTGGGGCAAACCAGCTAACAAGTCGTTGGAGCGGCAATTTGAAGATTTTCTGCTTCGTTTCAGCCATACAGCAGATTTCAAGTAAGTCGAGTACGGTATACAGCATTTTTCAAGTAGATGTAGTACGATTAACTAGTCAGTGTCAGTAGAAAAAATGCAGCCATACCCCACTAGCTTTCGAGAAAAAGTCGTGCAAGCCTATCAAGCCGGGAACACCTCAATTCGGAAGGTAGCGGCTCGGTTTGATGTGAGCAAAGCCTTCGTGCAAAAGATGCTAAAGCAACAGGAAGTCGCAGGACATCTTAAGCCAGGCAAACAGGGCGGCGGCATGAAGGGTGAGCTAGCCGGGCGTGAGGCTCAGTTAGTTGAGATGGTCGAGCAACACCCCGATGCGACGCTGGTAGAATACTGTGAATACTGGGGAGACACCTACCAGCAGTGGGTCAGCGCTAGTACGATGTGCCGAGCATTGCAAAAGGCAGCGTTGACGCGAAAAAAAAGACTTTACGCAGCACACAAGCCGCCACTGAGCGAGTCCAGAAGTTACGGAGCGAGTACTGGGAACACGTGAGTCAAGTTGCCCCTGAGCATCTGGTGTTTCTCGATGAGATGGGGGTTTTACTCGGGTTAACGCGAACCCATGCGCGCAGCCGTGAGGGCACCAGAGTCTATGACCTCAAGCCGTTTTACCGAGGGGCAAAAGTCACGGTGATTGGGGCGATTTCGCTCAACCGAGTGTTAGCGGTCATGACCTTAAATGATTCAATGGACGGCAGGGCGTTTGAAGTCTTCATCCAACATTGCTTAGTTCCTCAGCTTTGGGCAGGCGCGATCGTGGTCATGGATAACTTACCTGCTCATCAGATCGCGTCCATCAAGCCGTTGATTGAGTCAGCCGGAGCCAGCGTCCTGAATTTGTCGCCCTATTCCCCGGAGTTTAATCCGATTGAACGGTGGTGGTCACAACTCAAAGCGTTCTTACGACAATTCTCTCCGACTACAACCAAGATGGTAGACACCTTGATTGCAACGGCTCTGCATTTGGTGAATCCTGAGCATCTACGCAACTGGTTTGCTGACTGTTGTTACTGTACTCCATAAACCTGAAATGTGCTGTAAGTCGGTAAACCAATAGCAACACCGTCGCTACTGTGCTTCATAAGCCTGAAATCTGCTGTATGTGTTGCCCTCAACTTAATCGTTATGCGGCTCAGTTCTCCGCTACAAGCACACTGGAGTTATGTGAGACTTGTATTATGAGGAGAGAAAACTCTGTATAAATGCTTTGAATGAGTAAGGTTAAAATTCTGTTTCTAGCGGCTGATCCAAGTGATGCTGCCCGCCTCCGGTTAGGGCAGGAGCTACGAGATATTCGTGAAAAGCTACAACTTGCGAAGCAGAGGGATAATTTTTCGCTTGAGTCACGCGAATCAGTACGTCCAGGAGACATAACTCAAGCAATTTTTGATGTTGACCCTCAAATCGTTCATTTTTCTGGACACGGTATAAGTACGGGTGAACTTTGCTTCGAGGACATTCACGGGAAGACACATCCAGTTCAGATTGATGCACTAGCAAGCTTATTTGAGTTGCTATCAGAGCAAGTTAACTGTGTTGTTTTGAATGCCTGTTACTCAGAAGCTCAAGCAAAAAGCATTGCTCAACATATCTCCTTTGTTATTGGAATGAATCAAGCTATTGGCGACAAGGCTGCGATTGCATTCGCTGTTGGTTTTTACAGGGCGTTGGGATCAGGTCGTTCCTTTGAAAATGCTTATAGGTTTGCTTGCGTGGAGATTCAGTTTGCAGGTACTCCTGGTCACTTAATTCCTACGCTTTATACAAGGCAGGATAAAAATATTGATATAGCTGTATCTGTGCCCTCAAGTAATTTGTCGGGTCAAGCTACTCCTGATGTTTCTGAAAACTCACCCTCGTTAGATTGTGGTTCTTCTACAACGGGACAGAATCCAGAAACTCTTCAACTCTTAACACGACAACAGTTCCTTAAAATTCTTGGAGTTGGGAGCTTTGGAGTGATTGGAACGGTTACTGCCGCTCAATTTCTTAGAAGCCTGCCTGAGCGGTCAGGTACAGCAACTGCTATGCCTGTACCTACCTCAGTTACCAGTCCTAAACCAATTCCAAATCTAGATTTACCTCAGAAAATTACTAAATATTCAAAATTGGAGGAGTTACTAAAAGAAAGAAAATGGGAAGCAGCTAATTCGGAAACTAATTTTCTGATTTTTGACCCATTTTTGAAACAACAACTAAGCGTAGAGAGGACGAGTTTTATTGAGTATTTTCGAGAATTCCCCTGTGATGTTTTTAATGAAATTGATACGTTGTGGATTAAACATAGTAGTGGAAGGTTTGGTTTCAGTGTTCAGCGAGGAATTTACTTAGAGTGCAAAGCCTTCTCAAGCTTTTTGGCTAACGGGGTAAATTGTTTTGGCGACCGAATTGGATGGCGAGTTAATAACGAATGGATTAGCCGAGGTAATGCTACTTTTGATGCATCTGCGCCATCTGGTCATCTGCCATTTGTAGCTATTGAACCTAATAATAATAGAAGATTGTTCAGAGGATTGATCACTCTGTTAGAGGCTGCTGGCATCTTTTTCATTAACTATGACATTACGCCTTCTATAGGTGTCGGGCTACTTCTTTTAGGCTCAAATAATGAAGATGAAACTTATCCTGGTCTTCTCGTTTCCAAATTGGCTAATTGCAGAGCTTGAGAGGTGTCTATGTGCAAAGAGATCAAGATCGCCGCATAACAATCCGCTTGCACCCGACCGTTTAAAGTCTTTTCGTTTAGTTCGAGAGGTTGTTTGCGGTGGGTGAAGCGGAACGTTAGCATCTTCAAACCTGAATCACCTGCGTTCTGTTTAGTTTGTTTTTGATGAATAGAATTTTGTTGATTTATCTGAAATTTTATAGTCTCTCAAATGATTTTAGAGGCGCGATCGTATAGCGTCCTTTTTCATCTCGTTTAACAAGTTGTTGAGTGAGTAGTTCGCGGTCTATAAATAACGTGGTTGCTTTACCGCCAGCGTTGACTTTTGTGTTGATAATTTTCATCGTATCGTGAATTGTTTCGTAGATTCTGACAGCATTCATTGCGGTTGAAGTGGGTTGATGCTGATCGACAGATTCGCACAGGCGGTAAACTCCGTGATTTTTAGAAACCTTGTAGCCAAAGTGGTTTGCGACTCGTGGCAAAAAGTAGCCTGCGGTGATTGGGCTGGCTCCAGACGGACGAACGCAAACATAAGCGGGATGATTGGCAACATCTGCGGCAACACTTCCGGGCATGAATCGCAGCGTGTTGAAATTGAGAAAATCAGGATCGCACTGGTCTAACCCAAAACGAATTGTTGCCATATCGTCGTCAAAAGTGGTTGGCTCATAGCCGTTGACCCCTTGCGGGTAACTCGAAGCGACCCCTTGCGGGTAACTCGAAGAGATCGCCGTCAAATTGTCACTCAGTTTTGCTTTAGGCAGACCCAAAATTACAAAGTAGCTACTGGGCAAATTGGCTCGCTGCATATCTTGGAAAACTTGCTGCACTTTCTTGGGATAATCAACGGCTTGTTTTAGCTGACTTTTGAAAGATCCGTTGAACTTCCCGATCGCCAAAGCCACCTCAATCATCGTATGCTCCACACCAAAAAATAGATAGACGCAGTTGTGTTCTACCAGGTATTGCATCTGGTCATAGCCGATTTGATCAATTCGCGTGTTAGAACCCCACACAAAGCCTTCCTGCTTGAGGATTTCGGCTTCTCGTCTGGAGGCTTTTTCATGCACTGTGAAGGTATCGACATCCAGATAAACAGCTTGATAACCCTTTTGACGTAA
Organism: Phormidesmis sp. 146-20; assembly: GCF_052939475.1. NCBI lineage: Bacteria > Bacillati > Cyanobacteriota > Cyanophyceae > Leptolyngbyales > Leptolyngbyaceae > Phormidesmis > Phormidesmis sp. 146-20. The sequence goes on along the minus strand of NZ_JBJPHT010000003.1, from coordinate 243,214 downwards.
TTGCTGAAGCTGTCGTCGAAAAGATACTTCACTTAATCGAAAAACATTGCTGATTTCAGTACTTTTATTACAGAAACTACAACGCCAGGGACAACCCTTTTGAGTATAGAGTTGAGCCGTCTTGAGTCTTTGATGATTTCTTTGAAAGATCTCCATATCGTGAACGTCAGGAATATGGACTAACCCAAAGTTTTGATCAATGTGATCGAACTGGCTGACTCGCGTGGCGATCGAGTGGTGCAATCCCCGTTCATCTACAAAAACTAATCCTGAAATTTGGAATTTGTCTTGCTCAAATGTACCTTTGGCAATCGATTCAGCAATCTCTACAATCATGGTTTCACCCTCACCATCACAGTAAGCCGTGATCCAGGGAGTCACCTGAGCGATGTCGGCAATTCCTTTCGTCGCGTACCCTCCGACCAGAATTGGAACGTGGCTACGATCGTTCTCTCGCAGATAATCGAAGACCTGCTTGGTCTCGCGGTCGATGTCCTGCCATTGAGGAGTCATACAGCCTGCAAAAACAATCAGATCAGCATTCACGGCTTCTTGCAAAACATCTTGAATGGTGAGATCCGATCGCTCCAGATCCAACTGCACCACACGAGTAAATCCAGCTTGATGCAAACTAGAAGCCAACACAGGGAGCGCTTTATTGGCACCGTTAAAACTTCGGTATCTGAGAGCTTCACCCACTAGCACAATTTTGGGCACAATTTTAGGCTGCACTTATCGACCTCCTGGGTGAACGCGATCTCTTTGAGTTACCCGCAAGGGGTCGATTGCCCCCAGTGCCTTGAGTGAAGCCCGTTGAGCGTCGGTTAGACCCACAATTCCGGTGATTTCCATGCCTTCATAGAGGCGATCGGACTTCAAACTTTCGCGACGAATTCCTTTCTGAACGTCCCATATCTGAATCGTTTCGTCCTCGCTGCCACTGGTGATGGCTTGTCCGTCAGGGCTGAAAGTAACCGATCGAATCGGAGCCGTATGCCCACGTCGTAGGGTATCCAAACACGCGCCCGTTTCGACACTCCAAAGTTTGATCGTCTCGTCACCACTGCCGCTCACTAACGTTTGACCATCAGGACTAAAACTTACACAATAAACCTGCTGCTGGTGCCCCTTTAGAGTCCGAAGACATTGACCCGTTTTGACATTCCACAGCTTAACGGTGTGATCTTCACTGCCACTGGCTAAAATCGGCTGAACTGGACTAAAAGCCACCGACCAGACGAGATCCTGATGTTCCTCCAAAACCCGCAGACAGTCGCCCGTTTCCACATCCCACAGCATGACTTTACTATCGGCGCTGCCACTCGCTAAGGTGTCTCCCGTCGGGTTAAACGCCACACTCCAGACCCAGTGCGTATGCCCCTTAAAGACCCGCAGACACTCCCCTGTCATGCGATCCCACAGTCGCAGCGTCCGGTCTTCACTGCTGCTCACCAATCGCTGCCCATCGGGACTAAATTGCACCGTCCAGACCCAGTTGCTATGTCCACTCAACGTTTGCAAACAGGTGCGCTGACGAACATCCCAGAGCTTGATCGTGTAGTCGGCACTGCTGCTGGCCAAAATCGGCTCACAGGGGCTAAAAGACACCGATCGAATCCTGCCTGTGTGTCCTCTCAAATCGTGACAATCGCGAGTCTGCAAATCCCACAGCCGCACGACGTGATCATCGTTTCCACTAGCAAGAATGGGACAGTCTGGGTGATCGAGATAAGCGGGCGCAAAAGCAACGGCATAAACGCCACGAGTACTGCCTTTGAGAACGTTGAGCAACTTACCTTTTTTGACTTCCCACAAACAAATGGTCTGATCGTCACTGCTGCTCAAAAGCGTTTGTCCATCGGGACTGAATGCGATCGACCACACCTGACTCATGTGCCCCTTCAGGTTATGCAAACGTTTTCCCGTCTCGACATCCCAAATTTTGACGGTGCGATCTTCTCCGCTACTCGCCAAGATTCGCCCATTGGGACTAAAGCGTACAGAATGAATCTTTTTACTATGTCCAATCAGTGTCCTGTAGCATTCGCCTGTCTGTACATCCCAGAGTTTAATCGTTTGATCTTCACCGCTGCTGGCTAGACTATCGCCTTTGGGACTAAACGCCACTGAATACACCTGATCCGTGTGATCTTTGAGCGTTTTTACACAATCGCCTGTGTTGCAATCCCAAAGTTTTACAGTTCCGTCTGCCCCACCGCTTGCCAAAAAATGAGGCGCGATCGGGCTAAAATTAACCGCCCAAACCCAGCCGTCATGTCCCTTAAGAGTCTGCAAACAGTCGCCCGTTTCGACATCCCAGAGTTTGATTGTTTGATCTTCGCTGGCACTGGCTACAATGCGTCCGTCTTCGCTAAACGAAACCGAGTAAACCGCATGAGTGTGATCGGTCAGAGAATGCACACACTCGCCCGTATCGACTCGCCAAAGTTTAACCGTATGATCGCTGCCACCACTCGCCAAAAGTTGTCCATCAGGGCTAAAAACGACCGTCCAGACCCAGGCTGTGTGTCCCTTATAAAGGCGAATTTGCTTATTGTCAGACACCTGCCAGAGCCGAATCTCACCATCCCCAACGCCCGTCGCAAAGAGTTTTCCATCGGGACTAAACCGCACAGAAATCAGACTCGCCAGCGTTTCCGAAAAAACAGAATCGGTGAGATCAGTATTGATAAACTTCGTATTCGTTAGCTTGACATCTTTGAAATACGCCTGCCGAATCGTCAAATCAGAAAAATCACGTCCACTTAAGTCAATCTGCGATCGCTCAATTTGAAGTTGTCGCATTAAGTTAATCAGATTTCCAGCAGCGTATCCTTTTTTAGGTGGGGAAGCGTCTCGGAGGCGATCAAGGGTTCGTCTCAAATGAGATTCTAGGTCTCGATCGTAAGCGTTAAGAAGTTTGTTTTTGACAGGTTCTAAGATCTGCTCTTCTTGCATTTTACGCAGATAGTCCAGCGATTGAGCTTTGATCAAAGGATATGCATCAAAAAACTCTAGCGCTTGACCGTTGACAATTTCATCACAAAACTGTTCGATTAATTGTTCTGTCACATATTCCATCACGACAAAAGGCTGTCTTATCTTGCCAGAAGAAAAATCTCGCTCAATCAGCGATCGCCGTGATAACGACTCTACTGACTCTAGCAATCGCATTGGTGATTCAGTTGTGATAATATCTTCTTTTAATTCTGACAACAGCACGTACTCACGATTGATCGCCAACCAGTACATCACCTGTTGTTCTAGTTTTGACAAACGTTGAAATTGTCCATCTAAAAGCGTGCGAATATCACCATAAACCGCAGTATCTTGCTCGATTTGGCTGAGAAATTCGTTGACATTGTTGCCAAACAGATCGTATATCGTTGTTGAAACAAACTTGAGTGCTAAAGTGTTTCCCGAATAGCGCGTAATGAGTTTCTTTAGCTGTTCATCGTCACAGATTAATCCTTTATCTTCGAGAATACTTTTAGCTTCTTCTTGATTTACACCCGAAAGCTGCAATACTTTGACCGCAAGCTTTTTCCCTTCTAGGGCTGCGACTTCTTTAGGCTTTTCGCGACTGGTTAATAACAAACAACTTTTGTGCGGCGTTTCCCCCACTTTTTTGAACAAATCTCCATACCCTTCAAAGCTCTCTTTATAGTCGCCTGCCTGATGATAGGACTTGTTTTCACCACTACGAAGAATTGACTCCACGTTGTCCAAAATTACCAGACAACGATGTTCTTGTAGCACATTGATTAACCGCAACAGCTTTGTATTCTGGTTATCCGGCAGATCGATCTCTTGCTCACCAGGGAGAAATCGCAGCAGTTCAGCCAAAATGTCTACTAACGGAGGAGCATTTCGCAGCGATCGCCAAATCACAAACTCAAACTGTGACGCAATACTCCGAGCAAGACGAGCCGCCAGCGCTGTTTTTCCGATGCCCCCCAGACCCAAAATCGCCACCAGACGAGCGCGATCGGAAGATTTAGCCTGTCCCAAGATCCAGCCCTCTAGCTCCTCGATTTGGGCGACTCGACCTCGAAAATCTTCCACGTCGATCGCTTCTCCCCAATCAGGGTCAGATTTTGCGGCTTGAGGCTGGATCGACTGAAATTCTTGCAAAATTCTTTGCTTGAGAGAACCCAGCTTTTTGTTACTTTTGCCGTCAATCTCAAACTTGCGGTAGCCCTCTCCCAATCGTTTTCTCACCGCCGCCTCACTGATATTCAGCTTCTGGGCGATCTCCACACCTGAGTGATCCTTTAGCGCGAGCAGAATGGCTTCTAACTCAGCTTTGGTGATGCCATACTTCGGCGCGATTTCCCGAACAAAGTTTTCAAGAACCTGAGGCATCGGGGCAATTCTCTCCATTCCACAATTCAGTTACACACGACATATCCGTAAGTGAGATCTAGGGTGATACCATAGCTGCCCACTCCTGCTTTATGAACTTTTGGTTCTTCACACAAACTACATAATTAGAGTCAGTGTGAGGTGTTGTGAGACACTTCGTTATAGCTTGCGTCACCAACCCATTCTGACACTCTGCACACAAAACAGTCATTTGATAAACTTCGTTACACTTCCAAAGTAATGAGGCCTTGGCGTGGAGCAATAGTCTTTGACCGAATGATTGAGTGGAGAATTTGTATCTTCAGGTACACCTTAAATTATAGGAGAGTGAGAACAATAGTAGAGGAGAGATTCACAATCCTTGATTGAGAGTTCACCCTGTAGCAAGAATATTATAGAACCCCTTGCTAGTTGCTTGAATTACCTGTATATTACAGTTAAACTACAGACGTGTGAGAGAGTGATATAACCTTCCTGATGGCTAGAGTCTGGAGCCAAGCCTCGATCGGGGGAACGCTCCCAGCCAGCCCCTCATTTAACCGTTATCTAGAGAGACTGCTATGCCCCCCACCTCACCTCAATTTCACGAACTGCCGCTTCAGACTCCCGGTGGCATCAAGACTTATCTAAAGCTTCCCAGCCAGCCTTTGGCGATTCAACTACCCGATGCCTTTAGCGGATTCAACGTTCGGTTAATTCAGACCCTATCGGCTCAACACGGTGAATTTCTCACACGCAGCAAGAAGGGCAAGTATGAAACCTTACTAGAGCTAGGAGGACACGTCAGCCAGCGATTTCAAATTGACCGAACCGAAGTAGAAAAAATCCAAGATCTGCATCGAGAAATTGTGAGATGGTGGCTTTCTGAAGAGGGGCTATAGCTGACTAACAGACTAACATACGACAACAGGCGAGACGTTCGATCGCACCCTTGATCTACCCAGGAGAAGCGGGATCAATTTAAAAGAGGCCAATTCAAAATCGACGGCTTTCGATGAACGAGAAGTTCACAAGCTGCAAGACACTCAGAGAAATCGATTCGGTTGACCTCCTTAACGGAGTTTGTATCTCCCAGCAAGCAGATGCCTTTAGGAGAGAAGTCTGGCAATCTGTATCATATGTGAGATTTTTGTGAGAAGTGTGAAAAGTTAGTTTCTCTAGACGCATAAGCAGCCCGCGATCGCATGAGAGATTGATCAAGGGACTGTTCTCAATCCGACGATGCCACGGTTTGGATTATTCACAGCTATTCTTGAATGGAGAAAATCCCATGAACTTTACACTTCCGACTACTCGGCTGCTTTCTCAACCCGTTCTTGGGATGATTGAGACGGCCGACCTGCACGAGTTGCGTGTCGAATACGGCGGCACAACCTGGCCCGCCCGAATCTATGACGCGAATAGTCAACCCGCCATTGTATTTCCTGGACAGTTTGTGACGATCGTCGGTCTAGAAGATAGCATCACGCTGCTGATTCAGGTTTAGGCGGCGATCGATCTTCAGGGCTTAATTCAAGATCATAGGAGAAAGTTCGGTAGCTTGTATTTTCGGCGAAATTCAACCTTCAACGAGAACAACAGACTGCCGAGTTTCTCCGACGATCAGGAGTCCCCCTTCTCCTTTAGAAGACGCTTGCAATTTTCTAAAGCTTTGTCTGAATTTTTCGTACGGCCTTCAACAAAATTGGAGAATCATACAGCGCTGTTTTGACCCTAAACTTTAGCTCATTAACTAGAGAGTAATCGGGTTGATTTCGATAGAATTTCACACCTTTGTATTCTTGATATTTGATGAAGTCTTTGCGGACAAATAGGTTGCCAAATGCATAGTCAGCAGGTAAATAATGAGCGGTTAGAGACTTTCTAGAAAATTGACGATCGCTCGTCGGCAATGCCCCATGAATCGTTCGAGAATTCCAGAATAAAACATCTCCTTTTTTGAGTGCTGGCGCGTGGATTTGGTCGCCATGTTCTTCCACATAATCCTTCATCAGCTCTAGCCATTCAGAGTGAGGAAGATCAGGCGTATCGCTGTGCAGATCAACGATCGTGGTTTTGGGAAGAACGTAGAACCGACCTGCTCTCTCGTCGATATCCTCTAGCGCAATCCAGGCAGCCAGCAAATGTCCATTGGGCACGGAGTCTAAGTACCACCAATCCTGGTGAGGAGTCGTTGCAGTGTTGGCATCAAACAGCATTGTTTGCATCAGATTACAGGCTTCGGAACCCGTGACATCCCGCAGTGCTTGTTGGATTGCATCACCACAGTAAATCTCTTTGGCGAGTGTGCTAAATTCTGCAAACTTTTCATAGTCGTGAATGTCTAGAAATGCTTGTTTGACATAGCCAAACTCATCTAAACAATTTGCTTCGTAGCGATTAGTATCTTGTCGAAAAAAAGGATAGCGAGAAGGAACAATTTTTGTTTGATATTGCTCCAGAAATTTATCAATTAACTCAGCCGAAATCAGTTGAGGAAAGATGACGTAACCATTCGTATCGTAATACTCTTTTTGACTCATGATAGACTCCCGCAACACTTAGAGCAAAATCCACGATCGAAGCCAAAGACTCAGGAGCGCACCAGCTTAAACAAACGGATTGAGGAATCCGCTTAAACTTGATAAAAGGGTAGTTAAATCTACGGAGAAATTTCCAGGGTATTGCTCCAACTTCATCTAAGGTTTAACTTAGTACAAGAAAAATTAACAATTGAAAAGGAATGAGCTTCTAAAGGTTCACAGTTTGGTGTTTTGCAACACAGGTTTGCAACATGTTGATTGACAACCTACACCTGTGAGACTAACGACGGCCTTCTCGACTCCCGACCAAATGGCGCAAAATTGCGGTAGGGGCTAAGTTCGATCGCGTCAAAATGCCCTGTGATGGGCTAAGCAGGAGCGCCAATAAAAATAAACTGGATGAAACTAATACGATCGCGGGCCCCGATGGAACGTTGTGATAGTAGCTAATATAAATTCCGGTAACGCTGGCGAGAACCCCAATGATTGCACCTATTCCCATCATTTGCTCTAGTTCTTTAACCAAAAGATAAGCAGTCAGAGCAGGGCCAATCAGCATAGAAATGACTAAGATTACGCCTACTGCTTTCATACTGGCGATGATAGTTAGGGTAATGGTAGCCATAAAGCCACAGTAAATAGCGTTGATCGGCAACCCGATCGCTTTTGCACCTGTCTGATCAAACGTATAAAACAAAAGTTCTTTATAAAATAATTTAATTATGATCAGAATTAAGCCTGTAATGATCAAAGTCCGATGAATGTCGGCGATCGTGACTCCGAGAATGTCACCAAACAAAAAACTATCGAGATCAATTTTGTTTTTTAACACCGTAATTAACGTCACGCCCAACGCAAAAAAGCTGGAAAACGTCAACGCCATTGCTGCATCAACTTTAATACGAGATTGAGACCGAATCCACGCAATTAGAAACGCTCCAAGCAATCCTGAGCCAAATGCGCCAAGCAAAATATCAACCCCAAAGAAAAACGAAACTGAAATCCCTGGCAACACACAGTGAGCAATCACATCTCCTAACAAAGCCATCCGCTGCACGATTAGATAGCTACCCACAACGGGACAAAGAATGCCCACGAGAATGCCAATCGCGATCGCATTCCGCATAAATTCGTAGCTCAAAGGTTCGAGAAGCCAAGTTAGCATGGGTGTCTGGAGAATTTAGTGTGTGGAAAAATCAGCGAGTTTTTAGCAAAAAAAGGTGGTTTCTAAATCCTGACGTAAGGGCGTTTGTAGAGACGTTCCGTAGGCTTGATGCAGGTTTTCGGGGGTCATGACTTGTTGAGGAGTGCCGTCAGCAATGAGTCGCTGATTGAGCAGTAACAAGCGATCGAGTTCCATCAAAGCTTGTCCCCAATCGTGGCTGCTGACTAAGAGAATTTTGCCCTGCGATCGCAACTCTCCAAAAATTTCTAAAATCACTGCTTCGGTTTTTTTATCGACTCCAGTAAACGGTTCGTCAAACAGAAATAAATCGGCTTGTTGAGCTAAGGCCCGTGCCAAAAAAACTCGCTGCTGTTGTCCGCCTGATAATTCTCCGATACGGCGATGTTTGAGGGGATACATTTCCACCCGTTCGAGGGCCGCTTTTACGATTTCTTGGGCTGCTCGTCCGGGACTGCGAAACCAGCCTAGCTGACGAGTTCTGGCCATCATCACCACATTCCAGACGCTAATCGGATAGTCCCAATCAATCTGCGATCGCTGCGGCACATAGGCGACTTTTTCAAGCTGCTGGTGAAGCGGACAGGTGCAATATCGAACGACTCCATGATCAGCCGGAATCAAGCCCAGCATGGCTTTGAGCATTGTACTTTTGCCCGCTCCGTTGGGGCCAATAATGCCGACTAGTTGCCCTGGTTTGATGGCAAAGCTGACGTGATCTAATCCCAAAACGCCCCGGTAATTGACAGCCAGGTGTTGAACCTCTAACATGAAAAGCCTGAGTGAAAATGATTCTCATTATAAGCCAATCTTGCTCATCCAAAGTATTACGAGGGCCTTAAAATTATGCAGTCTGCATTGCGTCCAACCTGGAAAGCGGCGGTTTTGTCGCTAACGATGAGTCTTTTTGCCTGCGGTACCTCGACTCCGCCCGTCAGCCAAACCAGCCCCACGACCAGCCCTGCGGCGACTCCGGAGACTCCAGCGGCGACCAAAACGGGAGTCAAAGTTGTGGCAGCTAACACAGTGCTGTGTGATTTAACCAAACAAATCGCGGCTGAAACGATCGACCTGACTTGTTTGATTCAACCTGGAAGTGATCCTCATGTGTATGAACCAACTCCCGTCGATCGCAAGGCGATAGAAGATGCCAAATTGGTTTTATATGGCGGCTATAGCTTTGAACATAGTCTAGTGAAGTTGATTCAAGCGTCTTCTAGTTCTGGTTCTAAAGTTGCAGTTTTTGAAGTTGCGGTTCCCACTCCTCTCATGTTTGAAGAAGATGGGCAAACGGTGCCTGATCCTCACGCTTTTCACAATGCTCAAAATGGGGTGCGGATGGTAGAGGTGATTCAAAGCAATTTGGCAAAAGTTGCCCCTGCGAATGCTGCTTTATATGCCAAAAATGCCCAGACAATTACAGGTGAACTGTCACAAATTGATACGTGGATCAAATCACAAATTGCCACCATTCCTACAGAGTCTCGCAAGTTAGTCACCACTCACGATGCGCTCGGCTATTTCTCTAAGGCCTATGACATTCCGGTGCAAGGGGCGCTAGAAGGAGTGAGTACCGAGGAAAAACCCACCGCATCCAGGGTCAAAGATCTGGTAAAGGATATTGAAGGTGCTAAAGTTCCGACCATTTTTGCTGAACTGTCGATCAATCCTCAATTAATTGAAGCGGTGGCGAAAGAGGCAAATGTCAAACTCTCCGATCGCGAACTCTACACAGATGGGCTAGGCGAGGCGGGCAGTCCGGCGGACACTTATCAAAAGATGTTGATGGCGAATACTCAATCGATCGTGGAAGGGTTAGGGGGAAAGTTCACACCATTTGTCGCAAAGTGATCAGGAAGTTGTAATGGGCTAAATTGCCGTGTGAACGACCTCTTCGACTGACTATCAAGGGGTCGTTTTGCAACTTTTCAAACAGGTGACAACTCCTTAACCTTCTATCGTTGAGTTGAATTAAATTGTTTTAATTGAATATTTGCATTGAAAGCTTTGTGAATTTATTTATAAAATTCGATCGTAAAGTTTGTTTTGTAGAATTAGTGAGAATTTTTTGAAGCAATCGATTCTACTTGAATATCAATTTGAATGTCTACTTGATGAGGCTTTTTCACAGGGCAAACGCATAAAAAAATTGGGTGACTACCCTGCAACGCTTCCAGACCTCATGGGCAAAAATGCTTAGAGGCTGAAATCCTCAATCTGAAAGGATCAAGAATTTTCATGCGTTTGCCCTGGGCTTTTTCACTTCGATGATCAGTCCTTCTGCCCCTAACCTTCCAATTCGGGGGGACTTTATACCAAATCAACCAACAAATGATACTCATAAAAAATCAGTTAATTAACCGATTTCTATCTCTCAGATTTGAAAAGAACCTATCAGGGAAGCCGTTTCAAAGTCCCCCAAAATGGGGGATTTAGGGGGCGAGGATCTGTATCAGTAACTAGTAGATTTGGTATTAGACAAGAGTTTGGGTTCAGATTTTGCTGCCCTCATCGGGAGCATCCCAATTGTGTAGCACAGTCTTTCTGCCCTCACTCTCTCCCGCAGGAGAGGGAACAAGAGATCTGACTCCCTTCTTACTAGACGGGCTGGCAAAGCTCTCGCCCCACTTCGTGAGGAGGGCAATCCGAGAGTTTGCACAATTGGGATGCTTCCGCCCTCATCCCTCATCCCTCTATCTCACAAAAAAAGGAGGCAAAATCGCCCCCTGTTGTTTGAACCCACATGAATTGAAAATGGCTGTATGAGAGTTGCTTTAGTAAGCCAAGCCCATACTGCGGGTAGTTTCTGCGCCCAGGTAAACCCGGATGCTGAGAAAATCGGTGGGGCAGGCAGTTTCGCACCGCTTGCATCCCACACAGTCTTCTGTACGAGGAGAAGACGCAATCTGACCTGCGCGGCAGCCGTCCCAAGGAACCATTTCTAGAACGTCAGTAGGGCAAGCGCGGACGCACTGGGTACAACCAATGCAGGTGTCATAAATTTTGACAGCGTGAGACATGTTATTGAAGGCTCCAGATGAGTGCTTTATGGTTTTGCAATATCTGTAGTCTGTCAGCCTGACGGTAAAGATTACAGTCAAACCTCTAGAATCATTGCTTAGTGTACTTCACAGGGTAGCCGCACTCATTTGAGCAGTTGCAAAACTTAAAACTCTGTAATGTGGATGACGCTAGTTTTGAGAATCGACCTCTGAAAGTGATTTTTTTACCCACTCAACATCATCCAAAATCATCGAACATACCGAGCCGCCTTCAAGTTTGCAGAGTTCGGCTGATTTTTGGTAGTCGCTAATTGCAAGTCTGTAGTTTTTCTGGGCTTCAGCAGGGTTTCGTCTTTCTGCTGAGTTTCCAAGGTGACGGTAGACTTGCCCTCGGTTATCGTACAGTCCCGCGATCGACAAGCCAGAGTTCTGGTCTTTTCCACTCGAAAGGATTTTGATGGCTATTCTAAATTATCTGAGTTGCTGGACTTGCGCGATCGTCAGTCCTGTTTTTTGAGCGATCGTTTCTGCATCTAGAAGATCGAGGAGCGATCGGGCAATTTCTAGCCGCTCTTCCTGTCGTCCTTCCTGTCGTCCTTCCTGTCGTCCTTTGGTTTCGCCCTCTTGTCTGGCTTTGAGAATGGCGTTGCGGTTGTCGTGTAAAAACATCTCTCGTTTCTCCAGCACTTCTAACTCTTTGCGGCTCAACTTACTTTGTTTTGCTACCGTGAAAGCGTGATTGATGGCTGACACTTTACCCATCTGGGGGGGAATCGACTCCAACTGATTGGCTGACTTGAGGAAATATAGCCACTTGTCTACCAGCGTTTCGAGTTCATCGAGTGTTTTCTTAAACTTGGGCAACTCGACAAAGATTAGTTCAATATCATCGCTGTAGTCGGTCAGGTCGTCTTTTTCTTTGAGCCGATAGCGCGAGAGAATGCGGTCATTGCCCGCAAACATCTCAAAGTCTGTAATGGTTAAAGCTATCACTGGATTGAGCAACGTATAGTCTTCTCCCACGCCAAGCTGAATCGAGAAGGCTTTGGCAGCGTTGTATAGCACGCGCTTTTCAAATCCCAACACATTCAACACCTGCATCTCAATGATCACCGTTTTGCCATCGGCAAGGGTGGCTTTGACATCTAGATAAGAATCCTTGATGCCTTTGATGCGAGGTGCTTGATAAGGGTCAAGAATAATCAAGTCTTGAATCATGTCTTGCTCGTCATACACCAGCGCATTAAGAAAACTGATCAAGATGTCTTTGCTGTGTTTGGAGCCAAAGATCTTCTTGAAGGCGAAATCAGTTTTGGGGTTGATGAAGACGCTCGGCATCGGGTTCTAGCTTGGAGTGACGAATAGGTTCGATCGTACCTTACCTCTTCGCACATCAAAGTTCTAGCTTTTTGGAACCTTCTTGACTGTTACGTTTCCTGTGGTGATCGAGAGGACGATCGCAAGATTCCTTCAAAATGGTCAAAGTCTGCTCACAAAGGGCACCGGAAAGTTTTTTACAATAGGTCTCTCATCGTTTCAGGCTGCTTCCATGACTTTAGATGCTGCAAATCAAATTTGGATTTATGATACAACGCTGCGAGATGGTGCCCAAAGAGAAGGATTGTCGCTCTCGGTTGCTGACAAGTTGCAAATTGCGCGCAAACTGGACGACTTAGGAATTCCTTTTATCGAAGGCGGCTGGCCGGGTGCCAATCCCAAAGATGTGCAGTTTTTTTGGCAGCTTAAAGAAGAACCGTTGAAGCGATCGCAGGTCGTTGCGTTCTGCTATACCCGTCGTCCGGGCAAAACGGCTGCGACTGACCCGATGCTGCAACCCATTCTGAGCGCGGGAACTCAATGGATCACGATCGTTGGCAAATCCTGGGATCTGCATGTGACCGAAGGACTACAAACAAGTCTTGAAGAAAATCTAGCGATGATTCAGGACACGATCGCCTATCTTCGCAGCCACGATCGCCGAATTATTTATGATGCAGAGCATTGGTTCGATGGTTACAAACACAATCCGGCTTATGCGTTGAAGACTGTGAGAGCGGCGATCGAAGCCGGAGCCGAATGGATCACGTTTTGCGACACCAACGGCGGCACATTGCCTCATGAAATTAGCCGGATTGTTGAAGAAGTGGTGAAAGAAGTGAGGAGAGAGGAGAGCGGCGTGAGGGGTGCAGAGAACTTCAATCAACTGCCTCAGTTTGGCATTCATACACACAATGACTCGGATATGGCGGCGGCGAATGCGATCGTGGCTGTGATGTCGGGCGTGCGGATGGTGCAGGGAACGATCAATGGCTATGGGGAGCGCTGCGGTAATGCCAATCTGTGTTCGCTGATTCCCAATTTGCAACTGAAGTTAGGCTATGACTGCATTCAACCCGAAGCCCTGGCGAAATTGACCCAGATGAGCCGCTATGTGAGTGAAGTCGTCAATCTTGCCCCAGATGATCACGCGCCCTTTGTGGGACTGTCGGCCTTTGCTCATAAAGGCGGGCTTCATGTCAGCGCCGTCGAGCGAAATCCGATCACCTACGAACACATGCCGCCAGAACTGATTGGCAATCGGCGGCGAATTGTAATTTCTGACCAGGCGGGATTGAGTAATGTGTTGGCAAAAGCACGCAGTCTGGGCATCGATCTGGATCGCCAAGATCCCACCTGTCGGCAAATTCTCCAACACCTCAAAGATCTCGAAAGTGAGGGCTATCAGTTTGAGTCAGCCGAGGCGAGTTTTGAATTGTTGATGAGAGAAGCCTTGGGGCAGCGATCGCACCCCTTCCAAATCAAAGGTTTTCAGGTGCATTACGACATGGTGCAGGGTGAGATGCCCAATACAAAATCGTTGGCAACCGTCAAACTGTCTGTGAATGGGCAAGACATTCTTGAAGCGGCCGAGGGAAATGGGCCCGTTTCTGCATTGGATGCTGCTCTGCGAAAAGCGTTGGTGAACTTTTACCCAGAAATCGATCGTTGCTATCTGACTGACTACAAAGTGCGGATTCTCGACGGCACCGCAGGAACGTCTGCCAAAACTCGTGTCCTGGTCGAGTCGAGTAACGGCTATCAACGCTGGACGACCGTAGGCGTATCCGGCAACATTCTCGAAGCCTCTTATCTAGCTGTCGTCGAAAGTTTGGAGTATGGCTTGTTGTTGCAGACGAAGTTGAGGTGTGAGGTTTGAAGGGTGAGGGGGGAGGAGGGAGGAGGGAGGGGACGCTGAATTTGGGATAGACGGTCAGGACAATCTCCTCCAGATCTGCAAAAGGTTTAGGGTAGGCACAGATACAGATCTCAATCTCTACATTGGGGTTTCCCTCCTCCCTCCTCCCTCCTCCCTCCTCCCTCCTCCCTCCCCTATCGACTTACCGTTACGGTATAAGACAAGCTGAAGGGCTGAAAGTTGGCACCTGACTTGGGTTTTCCGGTTAGCTCTAATTCATATCGTCCGGCTCTGGGGAAGACGATCGCTGCACTCGGAATTCCCTTATACCGTTCAACATTGAGCGAAGTGAGAGCGGGCTTTAATAGGGGGGGCGTTTTTCCTTTTTGGTGAGGAATGGGATAGACCGCTAACTGACAATTGCACTGAGACAGCGGAATCATTTGTCCACCTCGACGAGTCAGCGCAAACCACGCCTTAGACGGAACGCCCGCCTTGGGATTGTGACCTGGCTCAATGTGAAACGTAGCCGCAACATCACTAGAGGTTTCGATTTCGTGTGCCACAACGGGAGCCAACAGCAGCCAGGGAAGCAGGAAACCCACGATCGACTTATTTAGATTTGAGAACCGACGCATAATATTTTTGTAATGAAAAGAGTGACCAAACCCAACGCAGACGAATCAGGAAAACGACGATCGCTGCCCCCACCAACAACCCTACCCACAGCCAACGATGAGCCGACGCTTCTAACGCCCCAAAGTAATGCGAACCGAGCCACAACGTATGGCCCACGGCCAACATCAGAGCAGGCAAATTGAGTAAATGAATGCGTCGCCAAAGCGGGCCGAGAGCCGTCACCATGCGATCGAAACTCGTAACCGCCGCAGGAACCATCAACGTGAGCGCCAAAACGCCTGCCCATAGTGCCGCTTGCTGTTCTGGAAGCATGAAAGCGATCGCGTCCAAGTTCCAATTCAACGTATGCTGCACCATGTGCAAGGTGTGAGCCACGGCACAAATAAACGCGCCCACGCCCAAAGCACGCCGATACTTGAAAGGAGCCGCCCACAGCCGACTAATCGGACGAGCCACCAGCGCCAACATTAAAAACAACAACGCTGCGTGACCTGTAAAGTCTTGCATATCGCTCGATCGCAGCAACGTCAGCAGCCCGATCGTCAGCGTTACCCAACCGCCCATTCGGAATAGTTGACTGCGGCGATCGCCACTCAGCAAAGCGGCAGACAGTCCCACCCCCACCATCGAAGGCAGTGTCCCCAATCCAAAGGCCAGCATGGTTTCGCTTCCTTTCCAGAGGCTTCCGGTTTCGGCAGCTTTGAGTTGAGCGGTATACAGAAACCCACAGGGAATCAGCCCCCACATCAGTCCCAGCATGAAGGGTGTCCACCAATGGGAATGCAGCGACAGTTTGATCATGCCAGCGTTGAGGGTTTGATGCAGGCTGTGTTGTCGAAAGGGGTGAGGAATCGGCAGTTTGGCAAATTGGGGATTGATTTGAGACAGACCCATCCAGATCAAGAGCAGCCCTGTAAAAATCGCCAAGCCTTGCCGCAAGTCACTTTCGATACCTGCAAGCTGTCCGCCTGCTAATAAAACAGAACCGATCGCCCCAATCCCAGCCCCCACCAGCACGTAACTCAAAATTCGCCCCAGGTTCAGCAAGCCGTGAAACAGCAGAGACGATCGCCAGTCAGAAGTTTGTTCTTTAGACAGCGAGAAGGCAACCGCCAATGGCCCACACATGCCGACACAGTGCCCAAAGCTGCCCAAAAATCCCAACATCATGACCAAAAACAGGTCTATCATTTCTCACGTCAACGCTAAGAAAGCAGACTATCAGAATGAAGGGGCGATCGGGTTTTGTCAAAAGACAGGGTGTCAAACTTGAAATGATATAAGTAGTTATTCCGAGCTTTAAAGAGTGGAGAAGTCGCAAGCTGGTTTCGTGGCTTGATGCTTCTACCTTTTTTAAAAGCCCTTTAGAAAAGTAAAGCTGGGCCGTTTATGAATGCTCAACTCCAGCAGACCGTTTTGATTGTCGATGAGTGCGCTGAAGATCGGGAAACCTATCGGCGGGCATTGCTGCAAGACGATCGCTACGCCTACCAGATTTTAGAAGCAGAGGATGGGTCAACCGGATTGGCGCTGTGTGGTCAACGATCGCCCGATGTCGTATTGCTTGATGATGGTCTGGGGCTAAAGTTTCTTGATCGATTGAAGGCTCAAACGGGTCAAGTGTTGCTGCCGATCGTGGTGCTGACTCGCCGGGGAGACGCTGCGACTGCCATTCAAGTGATGAAACAGGGCGCACAAGATTATCTGCTCAAGAGTGAAATGACTCCTCAGAGCCTTTGTCTCGCGGTTCACAATGCGGTCGAACGGATGCGCCCGATCACCGACCTCAATCGCGCCCAAACCGAATTACAACAGCAGCAAGAACGATCGCAACTCTTCGCAGAAATTACGCTCAAACTGCGGCGATCGCTGCAATCTGACGAGATTTTGCAAACGGCTGTGACCGAAGTTCAACAGCTTTTAAAGGCTGATCGCGTCTTAATCTTTCGCCTATGGGCCGATGGATCGGGGAAAGTGGTGCAAGAATCGGTCGTTCCAGGCTACACGGTGGTTTTGGGGCGAGATATCTATGATCCGTGCTTTCCAGACTATCGAGAACGCTATCGGCAAGGTCGAGTCAACGCGATCGCCAACGTCGAAACGGCAAACATTAACCTCTGCCACCTAGAGTTTTTGCGGCAGTTTGAGGTCAAAGCCAATCTCGTCGTCCCGGTGCTGATGCGCGATCATCTTTGGGGGCTGCTGATTGCTCATCAATGCTCTAGTCCGCGCCAGTGGGTCGATTCTGAAACCGATTTGTTGCAGCAACTCGCCAACCAGATCGGGATTGCCCTTTCTCAAGCCGAACTGTTGGAAACAGAAACTCGCCAACGCGAAGAACTCGCCCGATCGAATGCCGAATTAGAACGCTTTGCCTACGTCGCCTCTCACGATCTGCAAGAACCGTTACGCATGGTTACCAGCTACTTGCAGCTTTTAAAACAACTGTATGCTGACAAACTGGATGCCGAAGCCAATGAGTTTATTCATTTTGCGGTCGATGGCGCGACTCGAATGCGATCGCTGATTCAAGATCTCTTATCCTATTCGCGAGTCAACACCAGAGAGCAAGTTTTTGAATCCGTTGATTGCAGCGTTTTGTTGGGTCGAGCGATCGCCAATCTACAAATGGCCATCGAAGAAAGTGGAGCCACGATCACAGGCGAACCGCTCCCCGAAGTCAAAGGCGATGCCTCTCAACTCACCCAACTGTTTCAAAATCTGGTCAGCAATGCGATTAAGTTTCGCGATCGCACTCGTCCCCTTGAGATTCAAATCCACGCCACCCGTCAAGAACGAGAATGGGTGTTTGAAGTGCGTGATAATGGAATTGGCATTGAGTCACAATACCGCGATCGTATCTTCCTACTTTTTCAGCGATTACACCATCGAGCCGACTACCCCGGAACAGGCATCGGATTGGCCGTCTGCAAAAAAATTGTAGAGCGTCACGGTGGGCGGCTCTGGGTAGAATCACAGCCCGGTCAAGGATCAAGTTTTTATTTCACCATTGCTGATCAGGAAATCGCTCGATCATGACGTTTAGACCCCATCATCAACCTCTGCAAGTCCTGTTAGTCGAAGACAACCCTGGTGACGTGCGGCTGACTCAGATGGCGGTGGCCCGCAGCAAGCTGTTGATCAATCTCAATGTCGTGGGCGATGGAGTCGAGGCGTTAGAATTTCTGCATCAGCGCCCCCCTTACACTGAGACCCCACGGGTCGATCTGATCTTGCTCGATTTGAATCTGCCGCGCAAAGATGGTTGGGAAGTCCTGACCGAAATCAAAGCCGATCGCACCCTCCGCAGCATTCCTGTCGTCGTCTTAACCACGTCTCAAGCAGAAGAAGATATTCTCAGCGCTTATCAAAAGTTTGCCAACTGTTTTATCACTAAGCCTGTTGACTTCGATCAGTTTGTAAAGACGGTGCAATCGATCGAGGACTTTTGGTTTACGATCGTCAAACTGCCGCCAGAAAGGAGCCTATGACCCCTCCCCTGATCAAGGTCTTGCTGGTCGAAGACAATCCCGGTGATGTCCAAATTCTCAAAGTGCATCTCAGGCAGGCAAACGCCTTTAGTCAAATTACGCTGACCCACGTTGAAACCCTGCGAGACGCATTGAGCAGTCTGGCCCAGCAAAGTGTCGATGTGATTCTTTTGGATCTGTCGCTCAAAGATAGCGAAGGGCTAGAAACCTTTATTCGTCTGCATCAAGAAACGCCTGCCACGCCGATCATTGTCTTGACGGGTCTAGATGATGAGGGGTTGGCGACTCAAGCGATGCAGCAGGGCGCACAGGACTATCTGCCCAAAGGGGAAGTCAACGGCAGTTTTTTGCTGAGATCAATGCGCTACGCGATCGAACGCACTCAAGCCGATCGCAAAATTAGAGAACAGGCGGCGCTGCTAGAAGTGACCACGGATGCGATTTGTGTGCGCGGGTTAGACAGTCTTGTTTCATTCTGGAATCAGGGGGCAGAGCGGCTCTATGGCTGGAAAGGTGAGGAAGCGATCGGGCAAAATGCCGACGTATTACTCTACCCAGATGGCTCCCCTCAGCTTGAAACAGCCCTGCAAACCGTAATCGAGACGGGAAAGTGGCAAGGCGAACTGCATACGCTCACCAAAGACGAAAAAAGGGTGGTCGTCGCGAGCCGTTGGACGCTGATGCGAAACGAAGTCGGCCATCCCAAATCCATTCTGATTGTCGATACCGATATCACCGAGCAAAAACATCTCGAAGGCCAACTGCTTCGTGCTCAACGGCTCGAAAGTATCGGCACCCTGGCCAGTGGGATTGCCCACGATTTGAATAATATTCTCACGCCGATCCTGGCGGCTGCTCAACTGTTGCAGCTTAAATTGACGGACTGCGACGATCGTACCCAGGAGTTTTTAGACATGCTGGTTGAGAGTGCAAAACGCGGCAGTGGTGTGATCAATCAAATGCTGTCCTTTACGCGCGGGGCAGAGGGCAAGTTTATCACGCTGCAAATTCGCCATGTGATCGCCGAACTCAAAACCATGCTGTATGCCAGCTTTCCTAAGTCGATTAATATTCGTCTCGATGTGCCTCAAGATTTGTGGATGATTTCGGGAGACGGCACCCAACTCCATCAGGTGTTGATGAATCTCTGTGTCAATGCCCGCGACGCAATGCCAGAGGGCGGAACGCTGAAAATCACGGCTCGTAACCAACGGTTGGCCGATCACGAAGCTCAACAGCACCTTGACGCGCAGGGCGGCCCTTATGTGGTGGTGACCATTTCAGATACCGGGACGGGCATTCCCCCTGAAGTGTTGGATCGAATGTTTGAGCCGTTTTTTACGACCAAAGCGATCGGCAAAGGGTCAGGACTCGGCCTCTCTAGCGTCGCCGGAATTGTCAAAAGCCATCGTGGATTTGTCACCGTTTCAAGTCAGCTTGGAGAAGGCACTCAGTTTCAAATTTTCTTGCCAGCCGTCCAGGTGACAGAATTTCTCCAAACCGAAGATCCCGAACTTCCGGCGGGTGATGGTGAGTTAATTCTCGTGGTGGACGATGAAGCCTTTATCCGAGAGATCGTGAAGGTGACGCTCGAAGATTGTCGTTATCGCGTGTTGACGGCTCAGGATGGAGTGGAAGCGATCGCCCTCTACGCCGAGCACAAGGATGAGATTCGATTAGTCCTGCTTGATCTGATGATGCCTGCTCTAGATGGCGCTTCGACCGTCTACACATTACGAAAGCTCAATCCCACGGCTCGAATAGTAGCGATGAGTGGGCTTTCTACAACCGAAATGAAAGTCAAAGCATCGAGTGCGGGTGTTCAGGCTTTTTTGCCCAAACCATTTACGGCCCAAGAATTGTTAGAACTCGTGCTGCAACAAGTGAGTCGATTTAGAGCGTAAAAACATTTCGCTTCGATTTCTGTCCTTCTGCCCCCAACCCCCAATTTTGGTAGGGCCGATTCATGGTCGTGAGAGAAAACTTGTAACTTTGATGAGTTCGTTCAAGCCTGATCTGAGGTCAGTTCGATGAGAGGGACTCGCTTCGTTTGAATCGGCTTCAGCCCCCTAAATCCCCCAAATTGGGGGACTTTGACCAAGAAAAAATTCCAGAGTTCAAAGAAATTATGCTGATTCAAAGTCCCTCAGAATGGGGGATTTAGGGGGCGAAGCGCTCAATAACGAAGCGAAAAAACTCCATCGAATTCACGTTGCTCTGAGGTAAAACGAAGGCTCAAGGCTTCTAAGCTTTCTCTGGTCACAATGAATCGGCCCTACCTTGATAAGGGGGGATGCCGTAGGCAGGGAGGTGAGAGTCTCTACAAGAAATTGGACTGAATGGACTGGGATAATATCAAATCGCAAGTCCCTAACTGATATTTCGATGTTGAGTTATCAAGGATAATCGTGGAGGCACGTTTCCAACTAATCCGATTTGAAGTAATCGGTAACCGGGGGAAGAAGGAGGACGGAAGGCGGAAGAGGGAGGACGGAAAAAGATAAGCAAGTCGCTCTACAACTCTCTTTCTTACTTTCTTGTCCTCCGCCCTCCGTCCTCGTTCTTCCGTCCTCCAGTAGGTTTCCAACTAATCCGATTTGAGGTAATCGGTAAACCCCCCATAGAGGAAATCCAAGCGGATGATCTCGGAGAGTTTCCAACTAATCCGATTTGAGGTAATCGGTAAACATTTTTAATAGCCATAATAGGCGCAATTTTGATTTTTGTTTCCAACTAATCCGATTTGAGGTAATCGGTAAACCTTGCCAGCTAGTGACAACTCCGTTCTTATTATCATCAAGTTTCCAACTAATCCGATTTGAGGTAATCGGTAAACCTACCTTCCAGGAACCCTTACCCAGAGCCACTTCCAGACGCTAAACCGCCAGAGGTCTCTTTTGAGACTGTCATTACCTCACCCACAGCCCAAAATCAGACATAATCAGAGGCTGAAAGCTATACGGGGCAATGAACCGCCACAGGGTAACGCAAGAATGCGGGTTTCAGAGATCGGGCGACCTGTGGAGGTGATCTGGCGACATCCTAACCTAAATCGCCGCCCTAGACAATATAAACCTCTGGCGGCGGCTCTGGTGGTGGGCTTCCTAGCGTCAACGCCCTCGACACCGCCTCCTTGGGAACCCAATAAAACCGCACATTATCCTCCGGCTTTACCCGACCCCTCACCTTCTCATGCAACCCCTTCATCTCATCCAAATTCAAAAAACACTCAAACACACTCTCCTGCACCCGCCGCCCATACCCCTCCAAAAACGTCGCCAGCTTTTGTCGTCGTCGATCGTCCGCAATGTCATACACCACCAACACCAGCATTCAAAACCTCTTTATCAATTAATCTTCAAAAACGCCTCATAAGGCACATTCGACAACAACAGCCGACGATAGCGCAAAACCTGCAAATGAATCGCCCGTCGATACGACACCATCTCCTTGAGGCATTGCTGATTGGAGGGATGAATCTGTGAGAAGCGTCAAGCTTTTCGCCCCCCTAAATCCCCCATTCTGGGGGACTTTGAACATTTGGTTCCCCTTCGCATTGGGGCAATTCATCCCATGATTCAGCAACGTCCTCCTTGACAACCGTAGTGAAAACAACCGTAGTGAAGAATTTTATCGAATTGCGATTCACTCAAAATGCTGGCTTTCCTGATTTGGGTCGATCGCTCCTGTAGTAGGGAGTAGCAATCTCAGTAGTCTACGTATAAATAACTACTCAGCGACATACTCTCAACCATCAGGGGCGGCGATGAAAAATGCAAAATGGCTGGATGTTTCAGAATATTTGCTCTGGGCGGGGTCGGGCGTTGGCTCATTGGCGGCGATCGCGTCTCAGCAAATTGCGTTTACAGCCGCCCCAATGTCTTTTTTGCTGCTGCTCAATCTGGTCAATCGTCGCCGTCTGACTCAAGAAGTGCAAGACAATGCCAATGCCAGCATTCAACAGCTCGATCAGCGCGTTGCAGAAGATTTGAAAGCGATCGACCAACAGGTGCAAACCTTACCCAGCTTTCAAGATCTCGCCAGCTTGAGAAAGACCGTACTTCAACACAACGACGGCACGATCGCTCAACTCCAACAAAACTTATCCCACCGGATCGCCCCCCTCGAAATGCACGATCTGGGCAAGATGCGGCAAGAAATTTCTGATTTGCGGAGTCGCCACAATCAGCTCAACGAATCGGTCACTTCCCTATCCAATAGCCTCAACCGTCTCGCAACCAACAATCGAGTCGAAAGTGCAGAAGCGACGATCGCTCACCTCAAAACTCAACTTGACCACCTGCAAACCCAACTCAACCACCTGCCCAAAGCTCAAACCGCCGTCCCTAGAGCCGTCCAGGATCAAATCAATCAGATCAATCGCCGCATCAATAATTTGCCCCAGCCCTTTGATGCCAGCAGTCTCAGACAAGATGTAGATGGATTGGTCAAAGTCGTCGGTGACCTGGTTTCTCGGCGAGAATTGGCGCGGCTCATGGCCGAAGTCGAGAAGATTCGTCAGCAAAATCAGACGCTCGAACAGTCCGTCGTGCCGATGAAGTCAGTCAACAACATTCTCAGAAAGCAAGTAGATACGCTGGCTTCGTGGGTGAGCTTTAAAGCAGAAAACGGGGAGCCACTGTCGAGGATTGTGAGAGTGCCAGAGCAGGCCGTGTTTGATGAAATGAGAAGCACGATCGCCGCCCTCGAACACCGCCTCAATCATCTGCCCAACGCCCTCGATCGCGCCCAAATTCAAACCGAAATGCAGGCGATCGTTACGCTACATCTCGGAAAACTTCAACAGCAGTTTGCAAGTGTGCAGCAGGTTGCTCAACTCGATCGCCAACAAAAAGATCTCGGTGCCTGGATCAATCGTCTGCCTCAAATTCTCGACTCCAGCGCTTTGCAAAGTCAGATCAGATATTTGACAACCCGACTGGAATGGACAGAAACCAACCTTTCGGAGTTGAAAGCGTCTGGTGAAGTGCAGCGCGAACGACCTGAACATGAATTAGTTTTCAATCTCAAAGCATCTCGATCGCACCGTCCGATCGCGGGTCTTTCTGACAGTCGCGCCCTGTTGGAAGCTGCCCTAGAGACTGCACCCTCGCGGCTGATTGTGGTGTTTCCTTGCCCCGATCGTGCTTTGCTTGACGCGGCTCTGATCGCTAAGTTTCGAGAACTGCTCGATCGTGGCGGCAGTCTAGACCTTGGTTGGGGACATTTGGGGCAGTTGTCCGACTCGTCGCAGTCTCGGCTGATTCAGGAGGCTCGGTCAGTAGACAAAAACTTTTTGCAGCCTATTCTCAGTCAGTTTACTCAACTCAAGCGCAGCTATCCTAACCAGTTTCGCTTTAAGGTGTTGGGCACAGATGAAAACTTTTTGGTGTGTGTTTCGACCCGTGAAACCTATGGAATCTTGGGGATTCATCCTGTAGCAACCGCCTGCAAGCCTTTTCCAGAAGTGGCGGTTGGACTGCGAACGACCAATGCTAACGTGATTAACGGACTGATCGATCGCTTTGACCATCCTGATCTGAATGCGGACGATGGGGCGGCTTACTACAATCGAGCGCTGACCCGTCATGAGTTGGGAGACAAGCAGGGCGCGATCGCCGACTACAGTGAAGTCATTCGCATTGATCCTGACCATTCGGCGGCTTATAACAATCGAGCACTGACTCGCTATGAGTTGGGCCACAAAGAAGGCGCGATCGCTGACCTAAATCGGGCGTTGTTAAGCAATCCTCGCAATGATATTGCCTACTGTAATCGCGGCGTGATCCGGTTAGAAGCAGGCGATTGTGGGGGCGCGATCGAAGATTTTGGCTATGCAATTCAGGTAAATGCAAACTGTACGATCGCTTACTTGCAACGCGGTTTGGCCAATCTCAAACTGGGCAACAACTTAAAAGCAGTTGAGGAGTTTAATGCATTAATTCAACGGGATGCCCAAAATGCGGTTGCCCACTTTCATCGGGGGGTTGCCCGGAGCAAACTGGGTGACAAAACTGGTGCAATTCGAGACTTTAAGGAAGCTGCGTGGCTGTTTTCGGCTCAAGGAGAACCAGAGAAACATCAACGAGCGATCGCCGCCGTGACGAAACTTCGCAAGCATCTAGTTTTATCAAATCGCACTTCTGAATCTAACTCAGGTCATTAGAACCGTGATCCTAATCCCAGTCGATCACAAACGAATATAGCAATCCTATTTGAGTTGTGAGAATTCAATGGTTAGTGATGGGCTAGTGATGGGCTAATGATGAGTCGTTGTTGTGTTGATTGAATTTGTCGCTAAGATTTTGGGGTTGAGAAGGCGTGATCTATGCAGCCCAAAATTATTGTTGGTAATGCTCATACAGAGGGCGAAAAGCATCGTGGTTGGTTTGTTGGTCACTTTATAGAATCGGCCGACCCGCGATCGACGACTGCTTTAGAGGTGAAGTGGGGGGTGCATCTCGCTGGAGAGGGGCGATCGCAGTGGGCACCTGCTGCTAAAGTCACTACGATTTCTATCCTGATTTGTGGAAAGTTTTGGGTGCTATTTCCAGATCAAGAGGTTTTGCTGTCGGTGCCGGGGGCTTATGTTTTGTGGTTGCCGGGGGTTGCTCATTCCTGGCTGGCTGAAGCGGATTCTACTGTGTTGACAGTTCGCTATCCCTCAGTGTCTTAGCGGGTCTATTGTACGGAGATATCAAGAGCAATGGATGTTTAAACTACACAGCTACTTAATCGAATATCATCTTTTGAACTAGTAGTATCCCTCTTTTGAGGTAGAGGCGTTCTGGAAGGACAGGGGTTAGTTTAGTTAAGAACAACTGGGTCTAAACAATCGTAACTGCTGACCTGACGGTTGAATGACGGCAATCCTATAACCCGTGCAGGCTACTATCTTAGTGTGTGGTGAGTAGATATGAACTTAAACGAGCTTATTCAAGACTGTGCAGTAGGTAAAAGAGACTTGAGTCGATCGGACTTTTCTAAAGCAAGACTGAGTGGGGTGGACTTTGCTGGGGTTGATCTGTCACACAGTAATCTAAGTCGATCGTGTCTAGAGGGAGCTAATTTGCGTCGAGCCAATCTACATGGGGCAGACCTTTGTTATGCAAACTTGAGTCATGCTGATTTGACGGGTGCTGATTTGAGGGGCGCACTCTTGTTGAATGCAAACTTAACAGGCGCAAAGTTTGACTCTGCCGATCTGCGATGGGCCGCTTTAACAAATGCTACACCGTCGAATATCGATTTGAGTGGTGCCCGTGTGGGCAGAACAATTTTGCCAGAGGGCTATGCGTCTGATGGCTAAAACATCCCAGAACGAGAAGCCATACTGAACCCGTAAATTTGATGCGTTTAGCAGGATTTCTGCGTTCAGTTCGACTACGGTGCAACTGTCATAGAGTTCGTGAATCACTTGCTGAATTTGAGTTTCTGTAAAGGCAGCCTTCCTGATTAAGACTGAGCAAACTTCGTTAATGACTTGAGTACTAATCACTAAATCGACTGAGTAGATTAGTTGAGTCGCAAGAGAATGGTTTCGATCGTTCTCTAGATCGGTGGAATTTGGGTCAGTCATGAGGCTGTAAAGCCAAACGTTTGAGTCAATGAAGCAAGGCGATCGGGTCATGAAGTTCGATCGTGCATTTCTTCACGGCTGATCGATCGAACTCCGGGCACTGAAATGGGATGACGCATCAGTTCTGCAAGGATTCCATCTTCTGAAATGCGTTTTTTGGGCTGCTTTGTTACGGTGACTTTGATAGTGCTTCCCTCGCTTAAGTCTTGCTTGTATTCTTCAGGAACGACAATCACCCCATTCTCAACTCTGGCTTGAAATTCGACAGTAGCCATAATCAATCCTTCAAAGTCAATAGCTCCATTCTACTCATCCCTCATCCCCGCAAAGTGTTCTTGCAAGAGCTTGTGAATAAACCGATAGCGACCGCCGACTCGCTGAAGGAAGAGGCGTTCTGTGGCGTAGTTGAGAAAGCGGGCATAGTTCCAGGGGATGCGGTTGTTGCGGTAGAGGACAAGGCGGAGGACAAGATGTTGAATGCAGACTTTTCCACTAGCACTTAGTCCAAAAATCAGCCCAACACCTAGTCCAAAAATCAGCCCAACACCTAGTCCAAAAATCAGCCCAACACCTAGTCCAAAAATCAGCCCAAAAATCAGCCCAAAAATCACAAAGTTTATTGCTGATCGGAAAACTCCTTGATTTGGAAATTGCTTATTCTCGATTTCTAATCCAGGAGACAGCCCACCTATCAGCCCACCACTCAGCCCAAAAATCAGCCCAAAAATCAGCCCAACATTCACCCCAACATTCACCCCAATACTCACCCCACCACTCAGCCCAAAAATCAGCCCAAAAATCAGCCCAAAAATCAGCCCAAAAATCAGCCAGAAAATCAGCTCCCTAGCTACTTTCTTCCAAGACCATGCAATAGTTTCTACAGTTTTAATATTCTCCAGCCCAAAAATCAGCCCAACACTCAGCCCACCACTCAGCCCAAAAATCAGCCCAAAAATCAGCCCAACACTCAGCCGATAAGCCCATTTCTGACGCTTGCCCTGCAACCAAAAAGGCTGCATCTTCTCAATCAAAAACTCCGTTTCTGAATCTTTTTGCAACTGCCGCGCTAAACAAGTTAACCATCGTTGCGTTTGTTGAGCCGTCGGAGGTTTGCGTTTTCGATAGGCGCTACTTTCTAGGTCGGTGTGTAGCATTCGGATCACATAGGCATCCAACAAAAGCGCCAGACGCACCCCCGTTGAGGTCGTCTTTTGCCATTGCTCTAATGAGATCGCTCGATAAGCCAGGATGGTGATGCTCAAAAATAGCGGTTTTCTGACTAATTCCAACAAGGCTGCATCATCTTGCAGCAGTTGCCAGACTTCAGCTTGATTCACTTTCCTCAAATGATTCTGAATCTGCTCGGTGGTCAAGTCTTGCAGACAAATTGCGCCATTCAGTTGCAGTTGAGTTTGATGGGTTTCATATTCCTCCCGCCGACTACAGACAATTAGATCCGACGGGCGATCGTCTGACTGCAACAATCGATTAATCGCAGTCACACAAGACGCTTGATGCTCTGGCTTCACCTCATCCAATCCATCCAATAGCGGTAAAAGCTGCTTGTCTTCGATCCATTTTTTGCTGATGTCGATTCGCACCCCATACTTTGACTTGAGTTCGGCAATCAGCCAGTCTTTCATCTCCTGTTTTGGGTCTTTCCACGCCGACAGCGCAAAAATCACCGGAATCGGAGCCGCAGAATCCGCGATCGCTCTCTCCACCAATCCCTTTGCCAAATCCAGCAGCGTCGTCGTTTTCCCCGCACCTGGATCGCCCAAGATCAAAAGTCTGCCTGAAATGTCACTTCGCTCAAACACCTCCAAAATTTCTGTCCCCGGTGGCAACGGCTGACTCGGCAACGCGCCAATTTTGATTTCGGCACTGAGCGGATTCCTCACCTGTTGGGGTTGGATCTGCTTGTCTAGATTGATCAGCACCGCATTATGCAGCGATTGACTCAACCGAGAAGTTACCTCATCCGCCATTGCCCTGAGCAATATGGATTCACTGCGCGATCGCTCCACCCGTCGATCTCCAGGAAGAATCACATTCCCCTGAACAGTCTCGAAGTTAATTTGATCGCGCCCTCGATTGTCGTATTGTCGTCCCATTCTATGAACCGCCAATTTTAGGATCGCCTTGAATCGTTTCGATATTGATTTGATCGCGTCCGTAGTTGTTATATTTGCGGCTGGAGTTGGACTGATTCTGAATGTTCGTGATCTGTTGCGCGAGTTGCTGAATTTCGGTTGCAAATGCCGGATCTTCGGTCATCTCAAGATCCAAATATTTCGCAGCTTTCTCGATCGCTGCCGCTGTCCCCTGTTGCTCAACCTCACTCAAAGCGGTAATGGCCCGATCGTTGCCCTTGAATTTAGCTTGAATGCGATCGCGCAGATGTTTAACTTGATCAATTGCACCACTCAAAGATTTTTTGGCAAGTTCTCCCGCACCAGACTTGATAAATTCGTCGAAGGCTAACTTGGCGATCGCCGCTGCCGTAAAAGATGCTGGGTCTAACATAGGACAATTGACACCTTACTCTGTACTTTTATATCCTAACCAGCAAAACTTTTAGGAAAACTCCGAGTAGCGCGATCGAGAACATCACCGTTGCAGCGTAAAGTGCGGTAGCTTCGCTTCACGACGTGTCCGTTCCTGTTTGAACCTGGAAAGTTCTCGCTTAAAACAACGTGAATTCGATGAGATCTCTCGCTGCGGTTACAAATCCGAGCAGCCCCCTAAATCCCCCAATTTTGGGGGACTTTGAACGAGAAATCTTGTCCGAAAGTCCCCCAAAATTGGGGGGTGGGGGGGCAGAAGCGCTCAATAACGAAGCGGAAAAACTCCATCGAATTCACGTTAAAACAGCAAAACTGGAGTCTGAAGCGCGATCGTTTTAGCTTGGCTGGCGGTTCAAACCGCGCCTACAAGAGCGAAGTCTTAAGAAGGCGTTTTAACCCAGAATCAGTCTTCGTTTACCAAAAGTGCAACTGGGAAGTGTTGTAGAACTTGTGTAATTTCTATGTTTTTTCCAGATTCTAAGGACTGTCCAGAAATAACATCTTTCCAATTAGTTGATGCGGGAAGTTGAATATAAGTATCTTGCCAAACAGACCCGATCGGGGGCTTTCCTGGCTCAGTCACATCCGTCAAAAAGCGAGGCACGATCGTCACTGCATAGCGATCTGCAAACCTTCTAGCAAATGCAATAACATGATCTTTGAATCTTCCTGTCACTTCCAACGGCAAATAATCACCTTGTTGAAAAAGCTCTAAATAATCCTTTCTAGCTTGTAGTGCTTGGAAGGTGAGAAATAACTTAATTCTGCCATCTTGACGAGTATCGAGTAGGTCAGAAAGCAAGGCTGGAAGGTCTTTTGTGGCGCGTGATTTGAGATCTTTTAAGAGCGATCGTCGCTGCTCAAAATCCACCGGACGACGGTTATCTGGGTCAACTAAACTCAATTCCCAAAGTTCAACACCCTGATAAAAATCGGGAACACCAGGAGCCGTAATCTTTAATAAAGTTTGTGACAGAGAATTGAAGATTCCATAGTCAGCCACCTTTTGCTGAAAAGGAATGAACTTTTGTAGAAACTCATTCTGTTCAGAAGGCTCTAAAACCGATTCTACAAAACGAGTGAAGGCAGTTTCGTATTCAGTATTATTGGTTAACCAGGTGGTATTAACCTTTGCCTCTCGAATCGCTTTGACAATATATTCTTTGAGGCGATCGACTAAATCAGTTTGTCCAGTTTGATCAAAAGGAAAGGCACCTACCAGCGTTTGATAAAAGAAATATTCGTCATTGCGATCGGGCATCTCTAATCCGTCAAGCTTTGTTTTTTGAGACTGATTGAGTGTCATCCAGACGTTAACCTGCTGCGCCCATTCCTCCGGAATCTCAGAGAGAACATTAATTCTGGCTCGCATATCTTCTCCGCGCTTGGTGTCGTGAGTCGCAGTTGCATTCATGGTATGAATCCATCTTGCCTGATGCGCTTGATTGAAGGTATGAAAGTCAGCGATCGCAACGCCAAAATGACTGGGATTTCCACCCACTTCGTTCAATGAAATCAGACGGTTGTAGACATATAAAACGGTGTCCTCAACGCCTTTTGCCATCAATGGCCCCGTGTATTGCTGTATTCGCATTACAAAGTAAAGCCACTGCTCTTTTTGGGCTGGCGTGAGTGAATTGTCGTAGTTCAGTAATAAGAGTTTTTCAATAAAGTTCAATTCATGAACCAGCAGCGGAAGGTTTGTTCGCGCTCCTTGAATGACATCTTGAATGTAGGCGCGATCGACCTCACCAATTCCCTGTTGATTGACGTAGGTTCTGTAAATGGGAAAGAGAATGAGAATCTCAGCGATCGCGGTTTCTAATCCATAGATTGTAAAATCGTTGCTAAAGCGATAGTGATTAGAAATGTTCTTCAACAGATGAGCAAGATTCGCTAAGTCGCCCCGCAGATCTTTATCCAAAATGAGTCGCTTCTTTTCACGCACCAGTTGCGAATAATCAAACTCTAAACCTACGATGTCAGCATAGATTTTGGTCAGCGCGTCTTGATTATCTTGTTTGCAAAAGATGCCGTTTACATAATTCAAGAAGTCGTAACCAGAAGTGCCTTGAATCTGCCAATCGGGTAGGGTTTCTTTGAGTTCTAAGATCTTCTCGATCGTAATGTAGACATCTCCCATCTTCTCCCTCAGTCGCTCCAAATATTGAGCCGGATCAGAGAGTCCATCAATGTGATCGATTCTCAAACCTGTGAACTTCTGTTCTTGAACTAACTTACTAATAGCAGCATGGCTCTTCTCAAAAGTTTGCAGGTTTTCTACTTTAACTGAAATGAGTTCGTTAACCGCAAAAAACCTTCGATAGTTAATGCTCTCAGAGGCCGTCTTCCAATAAGCAAGTCGAAAAAACTGTTCGTGAAGTAACTCGTCTAAATCGTCAAAGCTTTCAGAATTGCCTTTTTCACCATTGAGAACTTCAAGATTTCGATCCAAAAACTCCTGGATGTCTGAATCACTTTGATATAACTCCCAAAGAATTCCTTTAGCAAAACTGCTTTGTTCTTGGCGTTGTTCTGCGACTGATGAGACATTTTCAATGATATAAAGCACTCCTATCAGCTTGATCAGAGATGCATTTTCTTTACCTAACTTTTGAGTCAAGCTGTCAAGATCAGGTCGAATAAAATGACGATAAGACTCCAACCGAATTGGTAACTTCAAACTTCCATAGACAACCTTGAGACTGCCCTGTTCATACTCAAGCTGAAGGTCACCTCGCTCTAAACAATCTCCATAAAAATCTCCCAACAGTGGGGCGAGAACGCGATCGCCATCATCTGCAAAAGGAGCATTCCAGGCAATATCAAAATACTCAAAATATTCCGAAGTAGAGCCATGCTCAAAAACATCCATCAGCAGCCGATTGTGACTGCTATAGGCCATATGATTGGGGACAATATCCTGTAGCCAACCCAACTGATGAGACTGAACCCTATTAACTAACGCCTCAAATTCTTCGACAGTACCTAGTTCAGGATTGATCTGATTGGGGTCAATGACATCATATCCATGAGTACTGCCCTGATTGGCTGCAAAGATTGGCGAAGCATAAAGATCAGAAATCCCTAATTCGACTAGATATTCAATAATCTGGCTGGCTGAGTTAAACCCAAAAGCACCTGTAAACTGAAGCCTGTAAGTTGAGACTGGAATATGCATTTTCAGCTTCTCCTGGAAGGCACTTAAGGAAATAAAAATAGCGTTCTGATTATTCTTACCATTAAGCTCTACAAACAATCATCTCCCCAAGGTTAAATAGACGGGTCTAACTTGAAGTAGATTCACTCACCCAAACTTTCATCTCGTTTAGCTCGATCGCTCCAAACTGGGTAGCCAGTGCGACATCTGCGGCATCTCGACCATAAGCGATCGCAATGCGATTTCCCCGTGCTTCTTTTTGGGTTGCGTCAAAGGTGTACCAGCGATCGCCCACAAAGGCTTCAAACCAGGCGTGTAGATCCATTGGGTCAAGTTGATATAAATAGCCCACCACCATACGAGCGGGAATATTCAAACTGCGACAAAGGCTCATTCCTAAATGGGTAAAGTCTCGACAGACCCCCACTTGTTTTTCTGCGGTTTCACTAGCTGAAGTGGATGCATCACTGGTGCCATAGCGATATTCAACATTCTCTTGTATCCACCGCCGAATCGCTTCTACTTGATCATATCCAGGGGTTTGATCTCCAACAATTTTGAGTGCCAAACTGCCTAACTTATCTGATTCACAATAGCGACTGGGTAATAGAAACCGAATCACCTCATCGGGCAAATTCTCTGCCGGGACATAGGGCGCGCCGGGGGCAACGTCGATCGTATCTGCCGTCTCAACACTCGAAACGGTGCGGATGTGAAATCGTCCGGGTGGCGCGACTAATCGTTGACACAAGTTGCCATAGCTATCGGTGTACTCGGTAATCAGAACGCTCGGCTCTAACAAATAGTCTTCTCGAAACACCCACTGACTCAGCCCGCTGCGAGGTCTCAACATCAAAATCAGAGGGGTTGGCGCACTTGCCGTATAAACTAGCTCACATCCAGCATCTAGGCGCATTGCAGTCTCCTAAAATCTTCTAGCCGCCACCTTATTTCTAGCATTAGAGAATGATTTGAGCAGAAGCGACTTAGGAATGAGAATTAAATAACTTCGACAATTGTAGAGTCTCGGGTCGCCCTCCTCACAAAGTGGGGCAAAGCCCTCGCCAACCCTTCTTCCTAAAAAGGAGGCTAAAGTCTGGTTCCCTCTCTTTGGGGCTACCGTGTACACACAAGTTGATTGATCCGTCATTGCCGAGACCCTTCGCCCCCTAAATCCCCCAAAATTGGGGGACTTTGAGCTGTCGTCATGGCTTTGAACTTTGGAAATCTTTCCTTTGTCAAAGTCCCCCAGACTGGGGGATTTAGGGGGCTGAAGCCGATTGAAACGAAGCGATTCCGGACTTGTGTGTACCCGGTAGCTCTTTGAGGAGAGGGCTAGGGTGAGGGTGAAATCTCGGAGTTATTTAATCCACGATCCTTAGAGAGATCATTCCCGCGGCAGACTTTGGGAGATACGGGGCTTTAAGACAAGTGTTAGGTTAGATCCCTCTTCTTGAATGTTCTGTTCGATGTCTGCCACCTCCTGCAAGTCGTGAATTATTCGTTTGAGAAGCTTTTGACCGAGTTCGATCGAGTGCAGTTCTCTCCGCCGAAGTTTAACTTTAGTTCTCACCCAACTGCCTGCTTTAAGGCTGCGCTCTGCCCAATCAATCCATGCCTCATAGTCATGCAAACTCATGTTGTGGTGCACGCTACGCTCAAATATTTGTACTGTGCTAGGTTCATTGTCAAAGTCATCGTCTTCATACTGCAACCTGTTTATGCTCTCTGACATTGTATTTTCCTTAGTTAACTAAAGTTCCAGTTTTGGTAGCAGTACTCGTTGGTATTGGGCCGATTTATAAACAACAGTCCATTAGGTTTATCACTCCTGCTAACAGGACGAAAAAGAATTTTTAAGTTGCCGCCCTGACGAATAAAGTTGTGGCAAGTGGGGGATGGAGTCCAAATCTTTAAGGCCAGTTCAGGCGTGAGCGTTTGCATTGGTTCGGGGCGGTTGAGACGAATTTCTTTGCTGCTGCGAAATTGAATAACTGTGTTAGCGGTATTGAATTCAAAGACTCCAGAACTATCTACCTGTAAGTCACTCACATCTTGCCAGTGGTTGTTAAATGCGTTTCTAAAAACTTGACGATGACTTTTTTGCTGACTGAGCGATCGCAAGATACCTCCACTTCCAGCTATCAACCCTACAATAATTAAAACTGCGTGCATTAAAGAGATAACTTTAGTCATAGACTGACTGTCGAATTGGAACTGCTGTGAACGACTTCATAAACGTGTAGATGCCATACCTAAACCCGCAAATTGCTGTAGAGAACTCAGGTTATGCTTCACATCAGAAGGAAGAATTTTCGGAAGTTTGGCTCATTTTCAAAGCTTTAGAGTGCCTTACAAAACTGGCGTTTTCCCAGCTTGGCAGTTCAAGCCGCCGCCACAAGAACAAAATCCGCCTTCGCGAATTAATAAAACTCTGCATAAATCTAGCTACGAGGCAGACTTCGTTCTTTTAGGCGTGCCAGCCTTGACCTCTAGTAAATTGGGGTTTAGAACTTTTGTCAGTCAATCACGAGGTTGCATTTACACTCTTAAATGCTTTTGAATAAACCACCCTTTTAAGGCACTGCCAAACGCAACTAAAAGAAGCAACGCAGGCAGCATGTCAGTGCTCATTGCAATTAAAATTCCAGTAAAACCGATCGCCCATGACAAAAAGCTTCTCGCAAACCAATTGCTGGTCAGGTGATTTGGTCTCAGATAGGTTTGATAGCGATTTCGGATCAGCAAAAACTGAGCTAATCCTAAGATTGGCCCACCCAAAGCTGCTAAACACGGCAGGCTAAGGATTAGAATTAGTGCGCCTTGCCCTCTCGTATCAACACCCATCAAGGCTAGAGAGAGATCATGCGATAGCATCACGAGAACCCCAGTTGTAGTGGTTGTCAAGAACCATCGATATGCAAATTGCTGATCTCGAAATTTCCAGAATAACAAGACTCCTTGTAGTAGTCCCAGTGGGAGCCAATAAGCTAGATAGACAGCGATCGAGATCCAAATATCAGGATATCCCGGATACCAAGACAGTCGATAAAACCAAAGCATACTTGCGATCAGGCTCACACATCCAGGACTAATTAAACTCCATAAGATGACAAATCTATTCATGATTACTTTGAGTTTTACATTAGGATTTTTACATTAAGGATGTGGAGCTATGCGCGATCGCTCTGTTCTAACACACCCTACACAAGGGTCGGTTTTATTCAAGTCTCATTCCTTAGTAGATTTTTGTGTTCTCACCTCAACCTGGACTAGTGATCAAAATGATCAAACTTACTAATCGTTAGCTATGTGTGAAACAAAAGTGTAAAGAAGCTGAGAGTGAGTGGGATGTTTCTAATTCCTTTAAGCAGCCACCCGCTAGAAGCTCCATTGCAAATAATCTGTCCTTCAGTCTGGTATCTTGCACAAACTCAGGCTAAATTAGCGGAGAACGTCACGATCCGATTCTTTAAGGAGTGAACTCATATGTGCGGAATTGTCGGCTACATCGGAACCCAGGCAGCCAGCGGCATTTTGCTCGAAGGGTTACGCAAACTAGAGTATCGAGGCTATGACTCTGCCGGGATTGCGACCGTTTTGGAGGGTGAAATTCACTGTGTCCGCGCCAAGGGCAAGCTGATTAATCTCGAAGAAAAACTGGCTGGCGAAGACAACCCCGCTCGCATCGGCATCGCTCACACTCGATGGGCGACCCACGGCAAGCCCGAAGAATATAACGCTCACCCCCACATGGATACCGATCAGCGCATCGCAGTCATCCAAAACGGCATCATCGAAAACTATCGAGACCTGCGCGAAGATCTCAAAAGCCGAGGCTGCCAATTTCGCTCTGACACGGACACCGAAGTCATTCCCCACCTGATCGCCGAACAACTCGCCCTCTCTAAACAGGACTCCTCACTCCTCGCTCCTCACTCCTCGCTCCTCGAAGCCGTCCGCCTAGTGGTGAATCAACTGCACGGGGCGTTTGCGATCGCCGTCATTTCTGCCGACCATCCCGACGAATTAATCGTCGCCCGTCAACAGGCTCCCGTCGTTCTGGGATTTGGGCAAGGAGAATTTTACTGCGCGTCCGATACGCCTGCTTTGGTGCCTTACACCCGTGCCGTTTTGCCGCTTGAGAATGGTGAAATCGCCCGTATGACTCCGCTCGGCGTTGAGATCTACAGCTTTGACGGGCACAGACTCAAAAAAAATCCCCGTACGCTCAACTGGAACCCGGTCATGGTCGAGAAACAGGGCTTCAAACACTTCATGCTCAAAGAAATCTACGAGCAGCCGGGAGTCGTGAGAGCCTGTCTAGAAGCCTACTTTGATGGAGATTGGACAGCCGCCGATGCCGCTATTAATAAACCACCCGTCACTCTGGGATTAGCCGATCGCTTGCTCGATAACCTGGGACACATTCAAATCGTCGCCTGTGGCACAAGCTGGCACGCAGGACTGGTCGGGAAATATCTGCTCGAACAACTGGCTGGCGTGTCTACAACCGTTCATTACGCTTCAGAATGTCGCTATGCGCCCGCCCCGATCGTGCCCAACACCCTGACGATCGGAGTCACCCAATCTGGCGAAACTGCTGACACCTTAGCCGCGCTAGAAATGGAGAAGAAGCGGCGATCGACCTTTGCTCCCGATTCGGGTCTAGAAGCTCGTCTACTCGGCATCACCAACCGTCCCGAAAGTTCGCTGGGTCACTTGATCCCCAATATCATTGACACCCATGCAGGCATCGAGATCGGCGTTGCGGCTACTAAAACATTCGTGGCTCAAGTGATGGCATTTTATGCGCTGGCATTGGATCTCACCTATCGCCGTCAAGCCAAATCACCCGCAGAACTGGAAACCCTGCTCGTCGGATTGCGTCAGCTTCCTGCTCAGATGGAGATCGTTCTCGAAAGCCAGGAGCGCTACATCGAACAGTTAGCCCACGACTTTGCAGAGACTCAAGACTTTATTTTCTTGGGACGAGGCATCAACTTTCCGATCGCCCTCGAAGGGGCCCTCAAGCTCAAAGAAATCAGCTACATCCACGCCGAAGGCTATCCAGCGGGTGAAATGAAACACGGCCCGATCGCTCTATTGGATGCCAAAGTGCCCGTGGTGACGATCGCGATGCCCGGAACGGTTTACGAAAAGGTTCTCTCTAATGCCCAAGAAGCCAGGGCGCGAGATGCTCGATTGATTGGGGTGACTCCGATGGATGAGCAAGAAGCGGCTGACACGTTTGATACGTTGATTCCGGTGCCCCATGTGGATGAGGTGCTGTCTCCCATTCTGACGGTGATTCCACTTCAACTGCTGGCTTATCACATTGCAGCGCGACGCGGCTTGGATGTCGATCAACCTCGCAACCTGGCTAAGAGCGTTACGGTTGAGTAGTGTTGATTGAATGGTGTCGATTAAACAGTGTTGATTTTGAAGGCTAACTGCTTATGAATCCTGCGATCGCCCTTCGGCAAATTTCGGTGCAAGATTATCACCGCATGTCAGAAGCTGGAATTTTGCACCCAGATGAGCGCGTTGAGTTGTTAGAAGGTCAAATTATTAAGATGGCAGCGAAAAGAACCGCTCATCGTGCCGCAGTTAGCCGAGTTAACCATCTGTTGAAGGAGCGTTTGGGCGATCGCGTTTTGATTTGTCTGCAAGATCCGATCCGGCTTGACGATTATTCTGAACCAGAACCCGATGTAGCGGTGGTGCGTCCTGATCCGCTGTATTACGAAGATCACCATCCCACACCTGCTGAAGTTTTTCTGCTAATTGAGGTGGCATATACGAGCCTGAAGTTTGACTACGAGACGAAGGCTCTGGCGTATGGTCGATCAGGCATTGCGGACTATTGGGTGTTGGATGTGAACGATCGCAAGCTGCATGTGTTTCGGATGCCCAATGCAACGGGCTATCAAAGCGAAACGATTTTGTCGGAAGCGTTGACTATTGCACCTCTAGCGTTTCCAGACTGTCTGATTGTGGTTAAAGAACTGCTGCGATCGTGAAGGGTTTCTAGAAGAGAATTGCTTTCCCGTTGGGGCTTGGATGGGTGAGAGCGAGGGAACTTTGAACTTCGGCTCCCCCAGAATTGGGGGTTGGGGGGCGGTTCGCCAGGATTTATCGAATTCACCTTAATATCAGGTCAGTTCGATGAGAGTAACTCGCTTCGTTTCGATCGGCTTCAGCCCCCTAAATCCCCCAAAATTGGGGGGACTTTGACCAAGAAAAAGTTTCAGAGTTCAAAGAAATTACGCTGATTCAAAGTCCTCCAGAATGGGGGATTTAGGGGCGACTCCCTCAGCAACGAAGCGAAAAAATCTGTTGAACTGACTTTGATATCAGATAAGCCCAATCTGCTAGTTGGCAGCGGCTACTTTTTGGCGGGTGGGCCGTTTGCGGTCTGATTTCTTTTTCAACCCAACAGCTTGCGCTTCGTTGCTGTCTGCACCAAATTGTCCTCGCACCACATCTTTCATAGCCAACACTGCGTTGTGAAATTCCCATTCTGCGAGACGAGCAGCATCGGCGGCGGCGCGATAAAGGGCAAGTTGTTCGGTTTCGGCTTGCTGGGATGCCAGCATTGCTTGATAGGTTTGCTGTAGGGCCTGGGGGGTGGCTTCTGGGCGTTTGGTGCTGTAGTCACGAATGGTGTTGAAGCCGTTGAGTGAGTCAACATCTTGACTGAGTGATTGGGTGGCTAGACGGCGACTGGTGTTTTGGGGTGACATGGGTCATCTCCGTAGTAAATGATAAATGCATTGTGCCCAATAGAACTATTTTGTTAACGTGACTACGGGTTTTTTGTGGCAGTGTTAATGGTGCAGGGTGCAATGATGTTGTGGGCAGAAACACTGTCAATGTGAGTGAACACGATCGCTTTGTCAGCAGAAACAATTGATGGGTGTGGGGTGACAATGCCATTGTAAGCAAGCACAAAGCCAAAGAGGGTTGACGCATTAGAGTTGTGAGCCGTGACAATTTAATGTTGAGCGGTGACAATTGAGTGGCGGGAAGTCACAACTCAAACTAATTTAATTGCTGGGAGCAGGTGCCCGATGGATCAGGCGGAACTACTCAAAATCATTGACCATGCTGCCCAAACCAAACAGACATCGTTGGATCTCTCTGGCAACGATTTAACAGAACTCCCTGCTGAACTCTGGCAACTCACCCATCTGACAGAGCTTGACCTCAGCGAAAATCAACTGACTACTGTGCCAAAGGAGTTAGGGCAACTATCCAATCTCACAGTGCTTTTCCTCTCCCAAAATCAACTGACAGCAGTGCCAAGGGAATTGGGGCAACTATCCAATCTCACAGTGCTTTACCTCTACAGCAATCAACTGACAGCAGTGCCAAAGGAATTGGGGCAACTGCTCAATCTGACAGAGCTTTTCCTCCACGAGAATCAACTAACTGCGGTGCCGAAGGAGTTGGGGCAACTGTCCAATCTGTCTGGGCTTTTCCTCTTTCAAAATCAACTAACTGCGGTGCCGAAGGAGTTGGGGCAACTGTCCAATCTGACTCGGCTTTCCCTCGACCAAAATCAACTAACAGCAGTGCCAAAGGAGTTGGGGCAACTGTCCAATCTGACTTGGCTTTCCCTCGACCAAAATCAACTAACAGCAGTGCCAAAGGAGTTGGGGCAACTGTCCAATCTCGCAGAGCTTTTCCTTGACCGAAATCAACTAACAGCAGTGCCAAAGGAGTTGGGGCAACTGTCCAATCTCGCAGAGCTTTATCTCTTCAGCAATCAACTAACAGCAGTGCCAAAAGAGTTGGGGCAGCTGTCCAATCTAACTTGGCTTTACCTTGATGACAATCCCCTAACGTTTCCGCCGCCAGAGATTGTGGAGCAGGGCACCGACGCAATTTTGGCGTATCTACAGGAAGATTTGACCGAACAATGGATTTCTAAATTGCTGGTCGTCGGACAAGGACAAATCGGTAAAACAGAACTGTTGAGAGGGCTGCAAGGTGAACCCTTTGATCCTCAACTCAACACCACCCACGGCATTGCCATCCGTCCGCTCACGTTGGCTCATCCCGTCAAAACCAATGTCACGATGACGTTGAATACCTGGGATTTTGGCGGTCAAGACATCTACCACGCCACCCATCAGTTTTTTCTCACCAACCGTTCCCTGTTTCTGCTAGTCTGGAGCGCCCGCGCCGGATGGGAACCTTGCAGGCTAATCTACTGGCTCAAAACCATTCGCGCCAATGCTCCCGACTCCCCCATTTTGCTTGTCGCCACCCACGTCGAAGAAGGACGAGATGCCGATTTACCCCTCAGCGAACTGCGACAACAGTTTCCCCAAATTATCGGACAGTGTGAAATCAGTAACCGCGATCGCACAGGCTTTGACCAGTTGCGACAGACCATTACAACCGCAGCCGCACAACTTCCATTAATGGGCGAACTCTGGCCCTCTACCTGGCTCAACACTGCCAATGCCATTCGCGCCGTTAGCCAAAAATACACGACTCCTCAAAAGTTGTGGAAATTGATGACCCACCATCAGGTAGAAGCCTTCAGCCAGCAAGTCTTAGTGCGATGGCTCCACGAACTCGGAGATATTCTCTTCTTTCAAGACAACGACGACCTCAACGATTTTGTCATCTTCAAACCCCAATGGGTCACAGAACACATCAGCCGAGTGTTGGAATCAGACGAAGTGATTCGTCGCAATGGCATCTTCACCCGCCCCTGCATGAATCAACTCTGGAAAGATCTGGACGCTCCGATCCGCGACCACTTTCTACGGCTCATGGAACGCTTTGACCTCTCCTACCGCACCCTCGAAAACAAAGACATCAGCCTGATTGTCGAACGGCTACCCTTTGAGCCACCCGACTACGAATCGATGTGGAACGCCAAACACCAAGAACCCAACTGCAAAGAAATCTCGATGAAGTTTCAACTCAGTGAAGTCTTACCCGGCATTCCCACCTGGTTTATCGCCCGTCAACACCGCTTCACGATCGACCAGAGCGAACGACGCGGCATCCATTGGCGTACCGGAGTCTTGTTTCGGGACACAGATCAAAAGCATCTAGCATTGACCAAGATTGGACGGGACGATCGCACCAACGCCGAATATCTACAACTCACCGTGCGCGGTGCCATGCCCCACAGTTTCTTTGATCTCCTAAAAGAAGGCATCGAACTCACCCTGCGCCGCTACCCCGGTTTACAAATCACTCGCCTCATTCCCTGCCCCGACCCCACTCACATCCATTGCACCCACGAATTTGACTACGCCAACCTGGTTAAGCGACTGGAACGCACCCCACCCAAAGAAGCGATCGAATGTCCGTCCTGTCTAGAAGACATTTCCGTTAACCGACTGCTATTTGGCTTGCACTGGACAACTCAGGATGCCGTTCTAGCGAGATTAGACAAAATCCAGGAGGGACAATCCGAGTTACGAGAACTGGTGCAAAGTCAATTCCTGCGGCAGTTTCGACAACAACAAAAACTGATCGAATCCCACTGTCCTAATGTGTTTGTCCTGCGCCCCGACGATCGCTCTCGCCTCAAAAAAGCCTGGGAACAAGAACTTGGTACCCAACGCATCAACCTGCAACTGTACTGCCAGATGCCCGGATGTATGCACCCCACCCTTGACCCCGACGACCCCCAAAAGCCCTGCGGACTCTACCCCATCGACGAACCCCAAAAATGGCTCAAAGCGATCGCCCCCTACTACCGTCGCATGGTCGGAGTTCTCAAATTTGCCACCCCACTCATCGGCCCTTGGCTGGGCGTGATGGAAGCCAAAGACTACGAAGCCATGTTCAAAAGCGACATTGACCTGGCAAAAGAACTATCCGGCAAACTCCCAACCCTCAAAACAGGCGATCTCGACGACATCGACACCGCACTAGGAAGCGATTACCCCGAAAGGGGAACAGCCTCACCTCGTCCCCTGGAAATTCTAGACGGGTCTGCCCTGCGTGCCCTACGCCAACTGCTAGAACAAAAAGATCCCAGCAAACAATGGGGCAACCTCAAAAAAGTCCTCACCCCAGAAGGCGATTACCTCTGGCTCTGCGAACACCACGCCCGATCGTTTCATCCCTGAAACCAGACGCTCCTTTCTACAACTCTTCACTGGTTAATCGCTTGATCGCACCCTCAGAGAGTCCCGTCAGTTGGGCGACTTGAGCGATCGTCATGCCAGACTGTATCAGGTTCAACACCACTTGTTTTAGCTGTGTCTCCGCTTGAATGGCGCGTTGTCGTTCCTGCTCGGCACGTTGTCGTTCCTGTTCAGCTTGTTGTTGCTCATATTCGGCTTGCTGTCGTTGCTGTTCGGCTTGTTGGCGTTCGTATTCGGTGTCCGTTAAAGCCCAATTGTCTTGCTCGTCGTACCAGCGCAGCCACAAGCGATTGATGCCTTCAAAGCTGCCTTGCCAGAGTCCTAATCCCAGTTTAAGGGCGGGAATCCAGAGGCGAGGACGATCGGGGTCTACGGGCTGCTCCTGGTAACGTCCGCCTGTCAGTTGAAAGAAGCGCAGTTGATTGGTGTAGCGGCTAAAAACAATGTAATAAGGAACGCGCAAAATCTTCTCGTACACATCCCATTTGCGAGGTGGCTTTTCTGAGATGGGTTGCCCGTTGGCAGATTCCAAAACGACTGAATCGGACGGTTCAGGGGGAGCATTTTCACCCAGGTCTTCTTTTTCGGTGCCGGGTGATAGTAGCTCAACGATGACAAAAGGATGGACAGCTTCTTGCCATACGACATAACTAGAGCGCATATCATTGCCATCATACAGACGCGGCACGTCTAGCACTAAAAACCAGTCGGGGCGCTTGTGCCATTGGAGGTGACGAGCATCGTAGTAAAGATTGAGGTTGGTGCCTGTAAAAGTGCGATCGCTGGCATAATCAACCAACCGCAAAGTGCGACTCAAAAGCTGGGGCTGGAGGTCATGAAATTCGTCGGGCAATCCGGGTTCCTCTGGGTCTTCACTGGGCAGATCATACATCGTCGGCAGGGTCTCTCTGGGCGACAAGGGCGGATCAGGTTGAAAGACGAAGGGATGCATAAGGCGGCAAACGACAGGGCGATGACTTCTATTTTGCACGAAGGCTGGCGGTTAAAACCGCACCTATTAGAACGAAGTCTGCCTTGTAGTTTAGAAAAGGTGGCAGGTATATTGAATGCTTTCAAATACTTCATTACCGCCACATCAGGAATTTTCTGGTGAGAGGTCTAATCGTCTTAGTCGATTGCAAATAAACATCTTCTAGTAAAGTACTCGCGATTCGATCCCCCCTAGCCCCCCTTAAAAAGCTACGGTGTATACACAAGTCTACACTCACTTCGTTCTAGTCGGCTTCAGCCCCCTAAATCCCCCATTCTGGGGGACTTTAAGCAAAAAAGGCTTCCAGAATTTAGAACCCTGATCAGCGTTCAAAGTCCCCCAAATTTGGGGGATTTAGGGGGCGAAGGATTACGGCAAGTACAGATCAATCGACTTGTGTATACACGGTAGGCCTGAAAAGAAGGGAAAATCAATACACAAATGGGAATTGAAATTAAGCGATCGACAAAATAACCTCAATTTGCAATCTACTGAGTCTGCCAAGAACAACGAGAACTATTAACAATTCCCAAAACCACCAGAAACAATTCCCTCATCCCTCATCCCCTCCAAATTCTCTCTCACCCGACCGATTCGCAAAGAAACGTCTCATGCTAGAGTTCTGAGGTTATTGTCATCCTTCATCTTTTATGCCTTTCCCTCGATCTAGCGGCATCCTCTTGCACCCCACTTGTTTTCCTGGACGGTTTGGCATCGGCGAGTTGGGTTCAGAAGCTCAGAAATTTGTAGACTTTATGGTCGATAGTGGGCAGCAGTTTTGGCAGGTGTTGCCGTTGGGGCCGACAGGGTATGGCAATTCTCCCTACTCGTCTTACTCGGCGATGGCTGGAAATCCTTTTCTGATTAGTCTCGAAGTGCTGCAAGATCAAGGCTGGCTCGAAGAATCGGATCTGTGGAACGTGCCCGATTTCCCGATCGACTGGGTAGATTTCGATCGCGTCACTGCCTTCAAGCTGCCTCTATTACACAAAGCCTGCAATCAGTTCAAAACTCAGGCGACAGCCGAACAGCAGCAAAAGTTTGCCGATTTTTGTCACAGTCGAGCTTATTGGCTAGAAGACTATGCGCTGTTTATGGCGTTGAAAGATGACCACGGCGGTACAAGCTGGCACACCTGGAAGCCTGAATTAGCCAAACGCCAACCCGATGAAATGGTCGAGGCTCGCGAACGGCTGAATGCTGAAGTTTACTTCTACAAGTATGTTCAGTTTGAGTTTTTTCAACAGTGGGCTGAGGTCAAGAAGTGTGCGAACGATCGCAATATTCAAATCATTGGTGACATCCCCATCTATGTGGCTCACGATAGTTCTGATGTGTGGGCCAATCCTGAGAATTTTAGCCTGGATGAAAAGACGGGCGAAGCGGCGATGATGGCGGGCGTTCCTCCCGATTATTTTAGTGAGACGGGGCAACTGTGGGGCAATCCGGTTTACAACTGGGAGCATCTACAGGCAACGGGCTTTTCCTGGTGGATTCGGCGCTTTGAAGCCATGCTCGACTATGTGGATCTGATTCGGATTGATCACTTTCGCGGCTTTGAGGCGTATTGGGCGGTGCCCCAGGGCGAAGAGACTGCGATGAATGGCGAGTGGATCAAAGCTCCAGGCGAATACTTTTTTGAGACGCTCAATCAGAAGTTGGGCAGGTTGCCGATTTTGGCCGAAGATTTGGGCGTGATTACCCCAGAAGTGGATGCACTGCGCGATCGCTTTGATTTTCCTGGCATGAAGATTCTGCAATTTGCCTTCGGGTCTGATCCTGGAAATCCCTTTTT
Organism: Phormidesmis sp. 146-20; assembly: GCF_052939475.1. Lineage (NCBI taxonomy): Bacteria > Bacillati > Cyanobacteriota > Cyanophyceae > Leptolyngbyales > Leptolyngbyaceae > Phormidesmis > Phormidesmis sp. 146-20. The sequence continues at coordinate 198,621 of NZ_JBJPHT010000003.1, read as the reverse complement.
GCCGTTCAATTTTGTTCGCAACTGTGTGGTCTATACCGGAACGCACGACAATGACACAACGGCTGGTTGGTATGACTCAGCATCCGATTGGGAAAAAGAGCAGCTTTATGATTATCTCGGCTGTATCAGTCCAGATGGGGTGCATTGGGATTTAATTCGTCTGGCACTGCAATCGATCGCCAATCAAGCACTCATCCCGCTTCAAGATTTGCTCGGTCTGGGCACCAATGCGCGAATGAATTTCCCAAGTACGGCAACGGGAAATTGGGGCTGGCGCTATCGAGGCGAGGCGCTCAATTCTGAAGTGAGTTACAAGCTCAAAAAGCTGACTCATTTGAATGGACGCGCTCCCGTCGTCGTTCAGTCTGCGGATGAGGAGGAGGAAGCGTAGGCTGCGATCGATCCATCGGGTCAAAAATAATCTCATAATCACCTTGAGGATTCAGTCAAGTCAGCGCTTTGAGATAGTCTTCGGCTTCTCCACGACGACGCAACCGGACAACGGCAATGTTTTGCAAATTGGCCAGTTCTTGAATAATGCACCACGGCGAAAGCTGATCTCGGTATGTCATAGCTTCTAGAATCTGGTAATTTGGACAGGACAAGGTTGACCCAGAGGTTGCTTTGGGCGAAAAACTGTTGTGATAGAAATTCGACGAAATTTTTCGCTACGGTGATTAATGCGGGCAGCCCCCTAAATCCCCCACGAGTGGGGGACTTTGAACCGAGAATCTTGCTCAAAAGTTCCTCAGAATTGTGGGGTTTGAGGCAGAAGCGCTGCCTATCGAAGCCAAAAACTTGCATCGAATTCACGTTGCCTTAAGTGATTCAAAACTATGACGATTCGGCTACTTTTTTAAGTAGATTTCCGCCGCCCGGCTTCGCTGATTTTTCTAGAAGTTCTTGAGCGATCGCGTACCATTCGTCTCGCAGCGCTTTGTCTTTTTGGTCGTCACTCAACAGCTTGCCCCGACGATCGGGATATTTGTCGTAAAACTTTTCGTTGACCGATCGCACAAACTCACTGTAATCCAGCCCCAGTTCTCGGCAGCGGGTTTCTAGATAGTCGCCTCGACGCTGCTCTGCTGACGGAATTTTAGCCGGACTGGACGAAGACGCTAGTTTAGGCACCGCATTCAACAATCGCGGCACCGCCCACACGAGAACCCCAATCACCGCCCCAAACACAACGACTCGATAAACAATTTTGAGAACGCCAAAAACAGTAAATCTGAAAACGCCAAAAATTCCTTTGAAGATTGCGCCCGTCACATAAGCGGTACTGCTAAGAACCCACATTGGAAATCGAAAAATATTGATTCCAGCATCTCTAGACGGATGAGTATTCACAACCGTGGTTTGTCGTCTGCGGCCCACCAATGCGATCGTATTTTGCTGCGTCAGAGAAGATTGCTGTGTCAGAGAAGACACTTGAGACTGAACGGGCCGCGCCAGGTGTGGCTGAAGGACCTGTAAAACCTCCTGGGCGGATTGGTAGCGATCGCCGGGTCTATAATTCAACAAACGATTCATCACGTCGGCAAACTGAGGCGAAACGCTGACATAGCGCTGCCAAGTCCAATTCAAAGTGACGGGATCAAACAAGTCTTTGGGGTCGCGTCCCGTCAGCAACACAATGCAGGTCACCGCCAGAGAATACAAATCGCTGCTGGGATTGGCTTTACCTGTCTGGAGTTGTTCGGGGGCGGCGTAACCGGGCTTACCAACGAGCGTCTGGGACGCAACGGGTTGAGAAAGCTGGTTGGCAATGGCTCTGACAACCCCAAAATCAATGAGAACAGGCTGCTGATCGTGCGATCGCAAAATAATATTGTCAGGCGCAATGTCTCGATGAATAATCCCAATCGTGTGAATGTAGGTCAACACGGGCAAAATCTGCTGCAACAGGGTGACCACTTCGGCCTCGCTAAAGGTAAACCCGCCTCGCTGACGATCGTCCAATAGCGTCTCATAGGTTTCGCCCTCGACATAATCTTGAGCCAAAAACAACAAGTCACGATCGACCGTGTGTACCTCAAACAATTCTCGAAAACGGGGAATCTGAGGATGACGAAGCTGATACAACACCCCTGCCTCTCGCGTAAACAAATCCTTGGCTTTTTGCAGCGCCGCCACTCCCTGATCTTGAGGCGCAAACTCTTTGAGAACGCAGGGTTCATTAAACCGATTAGTGTCTTGCACCAGATAAGTCCTGCCAAATCCGCCCTGTCCCAGGATGCGATCGACGCGGTATCGATTTTGAATCAGAGTGCCTGTGGGAAGCGGTGACTGCATAAGAAGGGATGAGGGATGAGGGATGAAACGGCTGGCGGATTTTTGACAGTTAGGATTTGGTCTAATTTAAGGTGAATTCGATGAAATTGTTTACTTCCTGCTGTTCGAGATATGCACGAGGGGTTGCAGCTTTAGAATGTGTCTTGAAGTCCCATAAAATTGGCAGCTTGGGGGGCAGAAAATTTAAGTACCGAAGCGAGGAATTTCATCAAATTCACGTCTAATTAGAATAACGCTTTCCAAATTTACCATTGGTTTTTGAGTAGCGTCAGCAGAAAGGGGCGCTTTTTGCACTCGGCTTCGATGTCGTCTCAGGAATGTTGGACAATCAATGAAGAGACCTTAAGAAACAAGCCTGCCCGTGAAACGCCGCCAACTTCTCAAACAGCTTCTACAAACTTCGGGAGGACTGATCGCTGCCAGCTTTTTGGGCGGTTGTCAGTCGAAAGCGATCGACCCGTTGTTTCTCCTCAATCTGCTCAATCCTAACGATCGCCTACCTGATCACATCATCACGCCATTGAGTGAATTTTATGTGCAGTCCTACGCGCTGGCATCAAGGGTAGACGCTGAAACCTGGCAACTCAAACTGACCGGAGCCGTCAAACAGCCGATCGTCCTCAATTTTCAGGAAATTCTTGAGGCTCCGCAGGAATCGTTTTATCTGACGATGGAATGTATTGGCAATCCCGCAGGCGGCAATCTGATCGGCAACGCCCAATGGACAGGAACGCCGCTCTTACCCTTTTTGCAAAAAGCTGGAATTGATCAGGCAGCGATCGAGTTTGCCTTAAAGGGAGCCGATTTTTATGAAACCACGTTGCCAGCTTCAGAGGTGCTCCGTCCCGATGTGCGACTCGTCCATCAGATGAATGGTCAATCTCTGACCGCTGCACATGGCTATCCGGTTCGCATTTTGATTCCGGGACACTTTGGGCAAAAACAACCAAAATGGCTGGTCGAAATCGAGGCGTTGACGACCTCAAAGCGAGGCTTTTGGGAGCATCAAGGCTGGTCAAATACCGCAGAAATTCCGACCCATTCGCTGATGCGTCAGGTGCAAAACACGCGGGTCTGGAATCGTCACCATCAGGTCAATCTCAGCCGAGACGGTGAAACAGGTTGGCAAAAAGGCGTTTTGATCGCCGGAGTCGCGTTAGACAAATCTGCGCCCATTCAGTCGATCGAACTCAGTCTTGATGAGGGCAAAACCTGGCAACCCACCGATCAAAACCGTCCCGATTCTCCTCACGAATGGACGCTGTGGCGCTATCTCTGGCAACCAAACCAGCCTGGAAAATATACGCTACTCGCACGGGCAACCTCCGATCGCCAACAGCAGCCCTTAGAAGACAAAGACGGCAAAGACGGCAGTTCTGGCATTCTCAAAATTCAAGTCACACTGGACGCTTAGAATTGAGAATTAATTCACTTGCCGCCAGTTTTGATAATCTCTAGCCCCAGCGAGGCGCAAAGGAGCCACTGAGTCAATTCTTGGAACCGTTGGCTGAAACGATGGCACTAGGGCGATAGCCGAAACGGTGCCTACGATCGCCATCAATGCCAATAGCCTGACGGTCATTTTGCCTGTCCATTAGACACTTCATAAGTTTGAGGTAAGGACTGCCGATCGGCGACTTAGAAAACTTTCTGCAAAGATGATATTGCCGTCAAGATATCAATTCTTCGGCATTGCTAAATCGTGGGATGAATTGCCCTAAAGCGGCGGGAAACCCAAGGTTCAAACGTGAAAGTCTTCAAAGGGCAGGTTCTTAGCCTTTGATTGACGGCTAACCCCTAACGACCGAATTCTCACAACTCAAACAGGATGGCTATTCACTATCTATGCTAAGTAATCCTGAAGGTATAAAATTGCGCGATACGATCGCCATCTACGAAGTTCCCCTGAAATCAAGAACTTAATCTTTATATAATTTGCGTGAAATCACTATCTTCCCTCCGTGTCTTCAGGCTTCTCCTTATAAAGTGGAATGAAGGTATACGTCTGAAAAGTCATGATGGGTGAGGAAACGGGAGTGAGTCAAGGTCTCAGCCAGGAGAAGCTCAGTATTTATACTAAAGTTTCAGTAGTGATTCCTACAGTTGATCGATCAGAAACGATCGGTGAAGCGATCAAACGAATTTTTGCAGGAACGGTTCAGCCTTTTGAAATCATTGTGGTCGATCAAAGTAAGAATGATTTGACCTGCAACGCTCTATCAAAGTTCATTCAGTCTGGCAAAGTACGCTATCTCAAAGATGAAGGGTCGGGCGCTTCTAGAAGTCGAAATATTGGTTGGAGAAATGCATCCGGCGAAATTATTGCCTTCACTGATGATGATGCTCAAGTCGATTCACAGTGGTTAGAAACCATTCAGCGCACTTTTTCTCAAACGCATCTCAAAATTGGTGTTTTGGGGGGCAAAATTATTCCATCCTATGAGCAAAAAAACGCTAACTGGAGCATTCCTAAAAAGTGGGAATATCTTCTGCCTGCCTACGATCAGGGCGATCAGTTGAGCCTGTATCAAGCCGAAAATTTGCCAGCAGGGGTCAATTACTCGGTCTATCGATCGGTGCTAGAAAAGTTCTCTGGTTTTGATGAAAGTCTGGGGCCAAATGTAAGTCGAGGCATTCAAATTTATGGAGAGGATGCTGAGTTTGCTTTACGATTACAACAAAACGGGTTCGACATTGTATATAACCCAAACTGCATTGTTCACCATCCTGTTCCTCTCAGTAGACAAACCCAAAACTTTTTAGAAAAGCGGCTGATTTCAGAAGGGGCAACCTATGTGTTTATGCAGACCAAAACCAACAGCAATTTGTGGGAATGTCTGGTAACGCTAGTCAAAAGTCTAGTCAGATATTCTCAATGGTTTCTCAGTCGGAGAAGACAAAACGATCGACACTATCTCACCGGAAAAATCACAGCACTGCTCAAATGCGGACTGCTCAAACGACATCCAGATTCTCTCTAAACAATCGCCATACAATCGGCAAAGAACATCGGACTAAAGACGTTTGACGTTTGACATTGAACATTGGACGGAGGACGCTAAATTGAACGCTAAACGGAACCTCACTTGGATAAAGTTTCCTCACTTCGCTGTCTAAGACTTCTACCCGCCAACCTCCCAATTCTAGAGACTTTCAGAGGAGACTTCTGGTTCAATGTCTTTCATAAGCGGGGGAACTTATGGAGCATTCTTCCTATGTCCAACGTCTTCAGTTCCATGTCTAAAGTTTCCTCGACCTGATAGGTTGCAGTTGTAAATTTAGAAAGCCCGGAGATTTTTTACACGGCGTTGCTGATTGGAGGGATGAATGCGTGGGAAGTGTCCATCTTTTCGCCCCCTAAATCCCCAAAATTGGGGAACTTTGAACCTTGGGTTTTCCGCCGCTTTGGGGCAATTCATTCCCTGATTCAGCAACGTTTTTTACCCTAACGGCTAGGGGTTGAATTGTTTCCATTGAAGACAAGGGAGGCAGGTAAGGGCGATCGTTCTCCTATGGTGTAGCCTCGCGATCGGATCAGTTTCTGTAAATCTGCGACTCGATGTTTGGAGGGGGGATGGGTGGCCAAAATTGCGGTTAAGTCCGATCGTTCTTTTTGCCCCATTCGCTCAAAAAAGTCGGTGGCTCCGGCGACCTGTCCATAGGTAGCTTGCAGCAGGGTCAGACCTAATTCGTCGGCTTGCGTTTCTTGGCGTTGAGAAAATCTGGCTTGACTGAGTGCAACTGCGCTAGAAGTGGCGATCGACTGCAACGATCCGGCATCTCCCACAAAGACAGAGAATGCTAACTGTAGCAGTAATCCCTGTCCAATTCCCCGAAGGTGATCACGATGGGCAAAGTGTCCCAATTCATGTCCCAAAATCATCATCAACTCATTCTCAGATCTGACTTCTTTGAGTAACCCCTGATAGATAAGAACACGATCGCCAGGGATAGCTGCTGCATTGATCGTTGGTTCTGGAATGTATAAAACTTGATAATCGCGTTTTTGATCGCTGGACTGTTTTGCTTTGAGGCGATCGAGCAGTTGGTTGAGGGTGTCTTGAGTGGGCGAAGGTTGAGATAGTTTCTCGTAAGTTGGGACAATCAGCGCTCCGAGTCTCTGCTCGACACTAGGCGGAATCCACCAAACGATCGCATTCACCAGCGCTGACATTGACCAAAAGCCAACCAAAATAACGCTGAACATCAAAGCCGCCAGTTTGAGCAGTTGGGGGCTTGATGGGGGAGGATTGCGATCGCTGTAAGCGGCCGTACCAGGGGCAAGTTTGATTGGAGGCATAGCACGTCAGGTTAGTTATTGCTCTTGACAGGTCGAAAAGGCTGCAAAAAGTTGAGCAACTGATGCAGGTGACGCGACTGAACCCACAAGCGACCTTTGCCACTAAAGCGACAGACTAACCCCTCCCCGCCAAAGAGTCCGGTTCTCAGTCCCCTAAAGGATAAGCCACCCATCATTTCAACCTGATAGCTCAACGTGTCTTCAAAGGCGGCAACATAGCCCGTGTCCACGACATAAGAGCCGTCTACCGGAATTTCGAGAACTGCCCCATAGGAACTGAACCAGAGATCACCCGTGCCGCTGGCTTTAATCAAAAAGAGCGATTCGCCACTAAAAAAGCCTTTCATCCCCTGAAATTTTGTGTCGAGCGTGACGGTTGGGCTACAAGCCACAAATCCAGATGACTGCACCATCAGAGCATTGCCGTTGAGAGCATAGTGTTTTAGATCGCCCGGTACGCCAGGGGAAACCAAGAGATCACCCGATCGCTGCTTGGCAGTAAATTCGCTGACAAACAAGGACTCGCCGCCTATCATGCGACCCAGGCTTTTCATCAGTCCGCCTTGCATTTTGGACTTCATCTGAATGCAGCTATCCATTGCGGCCAGGGCACCTGACTCGACGAGGACGGTTTGATCAGGTCGAAGTTTGAGTTTCAAAGAGGCATATGCGGGAGCGTGTTGGATATCGTAGGCGATTGGGTTGGACATAGAGGGATGAGGGATGAGGGATGAGGGATGAGGGATGAGGGATGAGGGATGAGGGATGAGGAAGAACGTAGGTTGATTAGCGGGCGGGTAGCTGACTGCCGATCGTGCGTCCAAATGCGCCGGGGTTGTGGGTTTGGCAGAAGAGGCGACCTTTGCCTTGAAAGCGACAGACTAGACCTTCTCCGCCCATCAGGGTGCCTAGCCAGCTTTTGTTGACTCTGGTAATGGAGAAGTTTAGGCTTTGCTCAAAGGCGACGATGTGACCGGTATCGACAATGTATTCGCCATCGACTTCGATTTCGTAGATGCCGCCAAACGAGCTGAGGAGAATTAACCCCTGACCTGTGACGTTGAGCCAGAAAATTGACTCGCCCGAAAAGACGGACTTGAAGCCTTGGAATCCCAGTTCTATATCGACTCCAGGTGTGCTGGCGAGGTAGCCTGTTGATTGCACGATCAATCCGGTGGAGGTGAGTTGGTAGGGGAGAATGTCGCCAATTAGCTTGGGGGCTAGATAAACTTCACCTGTGCTGGTGCCTGATCGAAACACGCTCAAAAATAGCGACTCGCCGGCCACCATCCGTTTGAGTCCGCCCAACAGTCCGCCGCCTTTGCCCTTTCTGAGCGTGGTGCTGACGTTGAGAAATCCGCTCATGGCAACCATTGATCCGGCTTCGGCGACCAGTTCTTCTTGAGGGTCGAGATCAATTTTGGCGATCGAACTATCGGGTTGATGTAAAACTTCGACTTGCATGGGTTTCCTTAAATGTGTGGGTCGATCAGACACGAATTGCTAACGCACTTTAGTTCGCAAAAACCGCACCAGCCCGCCAATACTGCGAGATTGAAGGTAGATTTCTCCTTGTCCAGAGAGCCGATTCACCAGCCCTTCTCCAGAGGTGACGGAGCCAATCAGACCACCTGATAAGCCGACTTTCATTTGAATGCCAGGGTTGTATGCCACGAGATGCCCCGAATCGACAATAAAATCACCTTTGACCTGCTGTTTGGTCAGACCGCCGTAGGCTCCAAAGAAAACGAGTCCGTTGCCGCTCAACTTGAGTTTGAACAATCCCTCACCCGCCAGCCAACTTGAAAACCCTGCCCAATGTACGCTCATTTTTACGCCTCCGGCATGGGCAATATAGGCACCGGGTTGAAAGCAAATTTCGCGGCCTTTCAGTTCTAAAGCCAGCATGTCGCCGATCATCGACTGCGTTAGCACCAATTCCAGAGGCTTTTGAGTGGGATTGGTAAACTTGTTGACAAACAAAGACTCGCCCCCAAAAAACTTTCTGACCAGGGCTGGAATCAAGCCACCCGAAAACTCAGTTTGCATTGACAATTGGGCTGCCATACTGGCCATGGCTCCTGATTCTGCGGTCAGGCTTTCTCCAGGGTTGAGCGTGACAAAGACAGCAGCAAAAGCGGGCTTGTAGCGGATATCGTATCTCACAGCGATTTCCCTGCGATGAAGGTTATTTTGTCGTCAGTGTGCCCCGATCGCTTGCACTGATCACGACTGTTGATAGCAACCAGAAAAGGGGCGATCGTTCCGCATAAATTTGCAGAAGATCAGACCTTCTTTTTTAGGATGCCTTTGCGATGTGCAACTAATTCGCCCTCATCCCAACCCTTCTCCCCAGGGTGGTTTCATACAAGGAAAAAATAGTGAGGATTTTTGATTCCTTCGTTGAGGTTCGCTCAAAGTTGCGAACGCTACGCGCCACAAAGTGTTCGCAGAGACTGAACAATCAGGCTTCCGGGTTTCCTTTTGGTGTACGAAACCACCCTGCTCCAAAGTGATTCAAGAGGGATACTTCCTCGTGCAACAGAACAAAGTTCGCCCTCATCCCTACCAAATCCCCCGCTTTCCAGACGGTCTGACCGTCATCCAATTCGTTCGAGCCATCGCCAACTGTTCGGGGGTGAGCTTTGCCCCAGTCAGATTAGCCCCACAAAGATTGGCTCCCCGCAGGTTGGCATTGAGCAGATAGGCACCACTGAGATCGGCCCCCCGCAGATCGGCTCCTTCTAAATCAGCATTATTAAGATAAGCCTTAATCATATTGGCATCTCGCAAATTGGCTCGACCGAGGTTTGCCCGCCCAAAGTCTGTGCCCAACAGGTTTGCCCCTTGCAGGTTGACCCGGCTCAAGTTTCCCTGATGAAAGACCGCTCCTGATAAGTTGACCCGTGGCAAAATCAGCGCTGCCAGATCATAGGAGGCAAAATCGCGCTTGCCCTTGCTGTAGTAGCTTTGTAGGCTCTGAGAATCCAGCTTTTGAGGCGCTTTTGTCTGTTCTCCAGAGGTGCCCGTCCGCCCGCTAGAGTCGCGATTTTTGGTGCCCATGCCCGAAGGCTTGGCGGCCATGACCCGATTGCGAGCAGCACCCGACTGCAAACTAGTCGATTCAGTGCGGCTTTGTCGAGCGCGGATGGCCATCGCAGCACGAGCGGCCGGCGAGGAAGAAGGCTGGGAGTCAGGCTCCGATCGCTCAATCCCCCGGTGTCCGGGTCTGGGATTGACGCTATTCATGCTGTTGGCGAGGCTGTCGAGATACGGCTCCAAATCCAGCGCCCGAAAGATATCATTGGCGTTTTGATAGCGGTGACGCACCGAGACTTCCAGCATTTTCTTTAAGACACTGGCAAAGTGATCGCTGACTTGCACTTGCTTTTGCCAGACGAGTTCACCCGTTGCGGGGTCGTAATCCAAATCCTTGGGCGACTTTCCGGTGAGTAGATAAATGCAGGTAACACCAAGCGCGTAGATATCACTGGCATAGACCGGACGCATCGCCATCTGCTCCGGTGGGGCAAAACCAGGAGTGCCGATCGCGTAAGAAGTCAAAGCAGTCTGTTCAGAGAGACTTGCAGAGGCGGCGTTGACCTGATTTTTGACGGCTCCAAAGTCGATGAGGACAAGTTTACAATCGTGCGATCGCCGAATCAGATTGGCAGGCTTGATGTCACGGTGAATGACTTGATGGCTATGAATATATTGCAGAACAGGCAAAAGTTCGCTGAGAAACTGCTTGACCCCAGCTTCACTAAAAGGCTGTCCCGATCGCTTAATCTCTTGCTGAAGGGTTGCCCCACTAATATATTCTTGAACTAGATAAAATTCTTGGCTGGCATCAAAATAGTCAAGCAGGCGAGGGATCTGGGGATGATTGCCAATTCTACCCAGGGTTTCGGCTTCTCGCTGAAAGAGTTCTCGTGCCATTTCCAACACATGGGGAGCCGTCGCCGTCGGGCGCAATTGCTTGATCACGCAGTTAGGCTGTCCGGGCAAAGATTCGTCCCGCGCCAAAAAAGTAGCCCCAAAGCCGCCCTGACCCAATGCATGTAGAATTCGATAGCGATCGCGGAGCAATAGCTTTGAACCACAAGCCTGACACAGTTCAGCGTGGAGTAGATTTTCAGGATGGGAACAGAGTGGATTCAGGCAGTAGCTCATTCGGCATTACCCGTGTTGGTGGTGACTACTGGGATATTGCTACCCTACCCTTATTATCTGGGCATGGACGATATAAAGTAGTGTGAATTGTGCCGCAAATCTTTGAAGAATTGCTAAAGTTGCTTGCTGGTGATTTAGGTCGTGAGGATTTGACGATATTCAGATTTCCATCTTTAGGAAGACTCCTAATCATAGAGAATACCCAGAAATTTAGGGTCTGCAAACAACCATACCGCGAACTTTCCTCCAGTGATTGGCTGGTTTTTGGTAATTAGAGATCTTAAAGGCAATCGCTAGGAGCAGAAAGTCACCTAGATAACACAGGTTAAAGTTGTGTCGTTCTGGCAGTCTGGGCGACGATCGTGCTCCTCATTCGATCACTTGCTTCCGTCATCTATTAATGAATACTTCCACTCAAGCGAATTTCCGCACGGTTAGAGAAAGTTGACTTTATTTTCAATAGGGCTGGCTCAAAAGCAGAGGTCTATTTTGGAAGGATGTCAGCAAATTTAATGAGGTCTTTTTATTTTGCTCCGCTTTAAATAATCGAGGCTTGACAGTTCACAAAGTAACGTCACTTTAGAACTGACTGAGGATGAATAGATCGATCGGGACGAGTCTGCAAAATTCCGCTTTGCTCCCTCCTTGAGCGGTAGAATGATTCAGATTGACATCGGTCAAATTGGCACATCAAAAGCAAGCTACATGCGTATTTCTTTGAACTGGCTGCGCGAACTCGTGGATATTTCTCTGACTCCGGAGGCGTTGGCGGATCGGCTGACGATGGCGGGGTTTGAGGTCGAAGAGATTGAAGACCGACGCACCTGGGCAAATGGGGTCGTCGTCGGTAAAGTGCTGGAGCGAGATCCTCATCCCAATGCCGATCGCTTGAGTGTGTGTCAGGTTGATATTGGAGCGGGAACGCCGTCTACGATCGTCTGTGGTGCGGCTAATGTGCGGGCTGGCGTTTATGTCCCGGTGGCGACGTTGGGCACTTATTTACCCAAAGTTGATCTCAAGATCAAGCCAGCCAAGCTGCGGGGCGTTGCCTCGGAGGGCATGATCTGTTCGCTGTCAGAGTTGGGGCTGACTAAGGAATCTGAGGGAATTCACATTTTTGAGGACGCGAACACCTCTGGTGCAGAAAGCCTGAGCGTTGGCAGCGATGTGCGTCCTTTATTAGGTTTGGATGATGTCATTCTCGATCTGACTTCGACTGCTAATCGGGCGGATGCGTTGAGTATGGTTGGGGTGGCGCGAGAAGTGGCCGCTTTGACGGGAGCCACGCTGAGACTTCCAGAAGCGGCGGAGCCGACGATTCGATCTGGGGGCAATTTAGCGGTCAAGGTTTCAGATTCTCAGGCTTGCCCGACTTATATTGGGACGGCGATCGAGGGCGTAAAAATTGCCCCTTCTCCTCTATGGCTACAACAGCGCCTTCAATCGGCAGGCATTCGTCCGATCAGTAACGTTGTCGATGCGACCAACTACATTCTGTTGGAATGGGGACAGCCGCTTCATGCCTTTGATGGCGATCGATTAATGTCGGTTGCAGTAAGTGAGAAGCTGGCAATTGGAGTCCGGTTTGCTCAGTCGGGTGAATCGCTGAAGACGCTAGATGGACAAACCAGAACGCTTCAAGAACAAACGCTGGTAATCACCGCAAACAATCACCCTGTGGCCCTCGCGGGTGTGATGGGAGGTGCCGACACCGAAGTAGGCGAAGGAACGCAGAATTTGATGCTGGAGGCGGCTTTGTTTGATTCGGCGATCGTTCGGCGATCGGCGCGTTCTCAAGGGATGCGGACGGAAGCATCGGCGCGGTATGAACGGGGAGTCAATGTGGCAGAGCTAGAAACTGCCTGTCGTCGAGCTTTACAGCTAATTACACAACTCGCGGGTGGAGCGGTGGTCGCTCAAGAAAAGGCCGATGCGCGTCAGGATGAAACTCGGACGATCGCCCTGCGGCTAGAGCGCGTCAATCAAGTATTGGGCATGGTGGATTTAGGAGAGGAGCTGGGCGATCTTCAGGTCAAAGATATTGAGAAAACCCTGACGGCGCTGGGCTGTCAACTGGCTCCCACAAATAAGCCGGAAGTCTGGAATGTCACCGTTCCGCCCTACCGCAGTCGAGATTTGGAGCGGGAGATTGACCTGATCGAGGAGATTGCGCGGCTGTATGGCTACGACAATTTTTGTGACACGTTGCCTGCCAAAAGTGAACCGGGATTTTTGTCGATCGAACAGGTGATCACCCGCAAACTTCGCGAAGCTTTGAGAGGAGCAGGGTTGACGGAGCTAATTCACTACTCGCTGGGCAAGCCGGGAGCCGATCGAGAAGTCGTGCTGGCAAATCCCTTGTTTACCGAATATTCTGCTCTACGGACTGATTTGATTGCTGGCTTGATCACCGCTTTTCAGTACAACTTAGAGCAGGGCAACGGGGCGCTGAATGGTTTTGAAGTGGGGCATGTGTTCTTTTGTGAAGAAGACGGATTGACCGAAGCCGAATTCATCGCCGGGATTTTGGGGGGCGACCCAACGGAGGGCAAATGGGTTCGAGGTGGACGCGAGCAGCCTTTGACGTGGTTTGAGGCAAAAGGCTTGCTGGATGCGGTCTTTAAGCGAGTCGGATTGGCGGTGGAATATCAGCCAGATCGCCGTGATCCCCGCCTGCATCCGGGTCGGACAGCTTCTCTGTGGGTGCGGGGCAATCGATTGGGAACCTTTGGACAACTCCATCCTCAACTGCGTCAAGAACGCGATCTGCCCGATGAAGTTTACGTCTTTCAGCTAGATTTGAATGTGGCGATCGACCAGTTAGATCAAGACGAAGCGCTAATTCCCATTTTTCAGCCTTACTCGACTTATCCGCCGTCCGATCGCGATCTGGCTTTCTACGTGTCTACCGATGTGTTGGTGGCTGACCTGGAGCGATCAATGGTCAAAGCCAGCGGCAAACTGCTCGAATCGGTGACCCTGTTTGATGAATATCGGGGCGATCGGGTTCCAGAAGGACAGCGTAGTTTGGCGTTTCGGTTGGTGTATCGATCGGACGATCGCACCCTCACTGATGAAGATATCGAGCCAGTGCATCAAAAAGTCCGAGAAGCACTAGTCGAAAAATTTCGCGTAGAACTGAGAAGTTAGGAATCAAGTTAGGAATCAAGTTAGGAATTAGAGCCATGCCCAAGTATGTGATGTGGGGAAGCTACTGTGAGGATGTTCTCGAAAAGCGATCGCCTTACCGTCAGGCTCATTTAGATGGCTTGGCGAAGCAAAAGGAAACTGGAGTGTTGATGACGATCGGGCCTACCAAAGATGTCACCAAAGTTTTTGCGCTCTACGAAGCTAACGATGAAGCAACAGTGCGTCAGTTAGTCGAGTCTGACCCCTACTGGCAAAACGGCATCTGGACAGAATACGACGTAAAAGAATGGATTCAAGCGATCTAAGCCTAAAGAAACGTGAATTCGATGAAATCTTTCGCTGCGGTTGTGAATCCAGGCAGCCCCCTAAATCCCCCACGAGTGAGGGACTTTGAACCCAAAATCTTGTCTAAAAGTCCCCCAATTTTGGGGGGTTGGGGGGCAGAAGCGCTGAAGAACGAAGCAAAAAAACCTCATCGAATTCACGTTAAAGAAATGGCTGTTTTGGCTTTTTAAAAACAGCTACAAAAAGGCTTCTGCTAAATGAGTTCTGACAACTTTTGCAACAATTTCAATACACATAACGCATCCTTGAGAACGATTTTTGCCTGCGACGAGAGTGGCTTCAGTTCCTTCCATTCATCGTTGTAGTCTGCACTATTGCGATCAAGCCTTAACCGCTTGAGAATGTTCGCAATCGTCAGACAATTTCCATTCCGTTTTCCTTTTTCCTGAAAAACACGAATCACTGTTGCGTGAACGCTGGAATCCTTACATTCAGTAAGTTCAACATTCTTCTCAATATTGATTAGATAATTCCTTGCACTGCAAAAAGCCGAGTAGTAGGATCTGCTAACGCAGCAACGATATTGTGCTTCACAAAGCAACAATTTTGCTGGATCATCCCTACATAATTCGGCCTCACTAAACGACGCTTCTGCAACGATTAAGTAACTTGTCCAATCGAAGCTCATTCAAAATCCAATTTGATGCATAAGTGAGTACTCACCTCAAAAGAGTCATTCAGAAACACTGCATCTTCTAAAGCGGTAAATTTCTCGTAAATCTGCTCGACCTCACCTGATTTCGCTACAACAGATAGAACAAGCAGTTTAAGCTGAGAATCTTCTGGATCTTGAGAAACGCGCAATTTGAGAAGATTACTAGAGAAGTACTCCCTAATCTTTTTATGAGCTTCAATTAAAAAATTAGCTACATCCTGATGCTCTTTCAAGAATGCCAGTACAGTTTTACGGTCTTCTAACCAATATTTGTCAAGAATACTGGCAAGATTGAGCCTTGAGCGCGGGACTTGCTGAAGTGCCAAACTTTTCTCAGCTATCGAAATTAGACTAACTCCTATGTTTGTCAGCTTTGACAGCGCTCTAATGCCAGCCTCGCTAGATTTAGGGATCTTCCTTGCAGCCAGCAAGACCTCTTCCTTCCCACAGAACAAAAATTGATCGCCTCTAGACGCGCCTTTTACTTGAGGATACTTTGCGTTTCTGTTCGTTACCATAGCTTTATCCTCAGTCTGTGTATGGCTCTAGATAAGGGATACTTGCTTTTTCCAGCATAGACCGGATCGCTTGTGTTTTCTCTTTAGCTCTCAGAATCTGCTCAAGAAGAACATCTAAGCCGGATTGATCCAGCGCTGTATAAAATTCTTTCTGTCCTGTCGCATCGCGATACGTAATTCTCAGTGTGTGCGTCGCAAACATAGCAACTATCCCCCGCTCTACTTCATCCTGAAAAATCGGACGAGCATCAGTCACGATACGGGCATCCGCGAGAATTCGCTCACTCTCAATACGTAACTCCAATGTCTTAGCAATGGTTCTAAAGATCCCACCTGCTCTCAGTAGTTCATGAATTCGTCTTCTGAACCGAGCTACTTGATCATCGGAATAGTCAGAAGTCTCTTCACAATCGAAAAGATCAGTTTCTAGCGTCATAACAAGGTTGTCTATGAACGCACCCCCCCTTCCATTCAAATGCATTTGGAGGGAAACAACCATTTGAGTAATCTCTTCCAAGTTTTCGAGGTCGATTTCCTTAACTTCAGCCGCCAACGCGATCGCCGCTGCCTCTACGCTGGATGCGGGGGAAACTTTACTGATAGCATTCAGGATCGCCCTAAAGACTTCATCCTCAACGTCAATCAGGGATTTAGCTCCTCGAAGGTATTCTTCTGGAATGTTCAAATCAGGCATATTACTCTCGTTATCTCGTCTTTAACTTTTGATCCGTGACAGCGACTTTAGACCCTCCAAACATTTCAAAGCCGCTCTACACCGCTCAAAAATAGCTGCTTCTAGCGGTGACCTAACCGCAAGTTAATCCAAAAGATGCTGTAATTGGATGGCCCACTTGAAAGTATCTGCTTTCTCTGGCTCAACCACCAAATTAACATCGATTAGTCATAGTCGCATTACCATTTCTACCCATCCAGAAATCAGGGTTGTGCGTTAAAGGTATAACGATTCGATAGATTGTGTACTGCCAAAGGTCTGACTACCGAATCAATGCCATTTCCCAGTGTGAGAAAAATTTAGTTGAGGGGGAATCAGAACGTTCTGCGATCGCCACTCCAATCAAGTCCACATTCCCAAACTCAGAAGGTCACTTTGTAAAGCTGAAACAGTTCGCCGGGTAGCGTTCTGGAGATTTTGCCGCCCACGGATTGGATCGCTTTTCGCCAGTCGGTGAGCGGTTCTAAAAACACTTCTGTACCGAGATAGGTTTCCAAAATTGCCCAGTTCTCAGCCAGGGGCATGTCAGGATCTAGCACGTCAAAAACAAACGAGCCGCCGGGTTTGAGAACACGCTTGACTTCGGTTAAGACGGTTTCCCAGTAGTCGATCGAGTAGTAACAACTAAATCCTGTGGCGATCGCCAGATCAAACTGATTTGCTTCGTAGTGCAGTTCGTGGGCGGCTCCCAGCGTCACACCTTTGAAGAGTTTGGAGTTTAACTGTGGCCCTCTAGCAACCAGAAGATCACGGGCGATCGTGCTGATTTCTTGCCCATAAAAAAACGCCTCCCAGTCTCGCCAGGGGTAAATCAAAAAACTCACCCCACAGCCAATATCCAGGCAGCGCTGATTTTTTTGCGGCTTTGCCAGTTGCCAAAAGGGAGAAGTCGTTTTTGACTGCAAAATGCCCGAAGTCCGTTCGAGAAAGATGGGCATCGCCTTGACTTCATCTGGCAGATCAAACGGTTCTCCCCGGTAGTCTTGATTAAAGCGATCGGCAACCGCCGTAATTTGAGTTTGCCAATCTTGAAATCGATCTTGTTTCAAATGCCTAACCTTTCAGTGCTTTGGTGAAGTTTTGGCGATAGGACTTGCTGATCAGCAACACCGGCCACAACAACGATAGGTATAGCTTACCTTCGTTAAAGTTTGTCCGCCGAAATCCTTTCCAAAACTTCCAAGCGCCATACGCATAGCCTACCAACGCAACCAGCAGTAAAAGTTTCATTTCCTGAGCCTCGATCGTACAAACAACACCGCAATGATGCGATTACTCAAGATTCTAGCAATCGATCGGGCGATGGGTGGTCAAATCAATTTCATTGAAGCAATCCAGGGGCGTGATTAAAGAATTGTTAGCGGAACTGTCTGAGAAAACGATCGCACGTTCAAATTAGATTAAGGAAATTAAGAAATCTTCTTACAATTCTCACACACGCTGATCGAGAAAAATTGACACGATGCATCCGTAGGACACCGACCCTCAACCGTGGAAAGTGCTAGTGTGGCAAGTGTCAGGAGAATTGCTCCCCGTTTCCTGATGCCCCCGATTTCGTCTAATTACATCGTCGCGGGTGCCCCCACAGATGAGAGCAACCACAGCAAACAGCAAGGAGACCGTATGCGTGCAGTGTTGATGGCAGGTGGATCAGGAACGCGACTCCGCCCCCTTACCTGTGACCTGCCCAAACCGATGGTGCCGATTCTCAATCGCCCGATCGCAGAACATATTATCAATTTACTGAAGCGCCATCGGATTCGAGAAATTATCGCGACGCTGCACTATTTGCCGGATGTGATGCGCGACTATTTTCAAGATGGCAGTGAGTTTGGGGTGCAGATGACCTACGCCGTCGAAGAAGACCAACCCCTAGGTACGGCAGGCTGTGTCAAAAATGTCGCAGAATTGCTAGACGGGACGTTTTTGGTGATCAGTGGCGACAGCATTACAGACTTTGATCTGACGGCCGCCATTGAGTTTCATCATCGCAACCACTCCAAAGCCACATTGGTTTTGACGCGGGTGCACAATCCGATCGACTTTGGGGTCGTAATCACAGACGAAAACGATCGCATTCGGCGGTTTTTAGAAAAGCCCTCGACCAGCGAAATCTTCTCAGATACGGTCAACACGGGCATTTACATTCTGGAACCTGAAGTTCTCGATTATCTGCCCTTCAATGAGGAAGCCGATTTTTCTAAAGATCTGTTTCCCCTGATGCTCGAAAAAGATGAGCCTATGTATGGCTACATTGCCGAGGGATATTGGTGCGATGTGGGTCATCTGGATGCTTATCGAGAAGCGCAATATGACGGGCTGCGGCAAAAAGTGACGCTCAACTTTCCGTATCCAGAACGATCGCCCGGTCTCTGGGTGGGAGAAAACACGTTTATCGATCCAACTGCCCATATCGAAACGCCTGCCATTATTGGCAACAACTGCCGCATTGGGCAAAGAGTTCAGATTGAAGCGGGAACGGCGATCGGAGACAATGTGACGATCGGAGCCGACGCAGACCTCAAGCGTCCGATCATCTGGAATGGCGTGATGATTGGCGAAGAAGTGCATTTGCGGGCCTGTGTGATCGCGCGCGGGTCACGGGTCGATCGTCGCGCCCATGTTTTGGAAGGAGCCGTCGTCGGCCCGCTGTCGAGTGTAGGTGAGGAGTCTCAAGTGAGTCCCAATGTGAGAATCTGGCCCAGCAAGCATGTCGAACCGGGTGCCACGCTCAACAGTAATTTAATTTGGGGCTATGCGGCTCATCGCAATCTCTTTGGTCAGCGAGGTGTTTCGGGGTTGGCAAACGTCGATATTATTCCAGAATTTGCGGTGAAATTGGGGGCGGCGTATGGTTCGACCTTGAAACCAGGGTTACAGGTGACCGTTTCTCGCGATCAGCGTCCGATTTCGAGAATGGTGTCGCGATCGCTGATTGCCGGGTTGATGTCGGTGGGCGTGAGTGTGCAAAATCTGGAAGCGACTTCGATTCCTGTAGCGCGATCAATTGTCCCGACGCTGGAAGTGGTGGGTGGCATTCATGTGCGGGTGCATCCCGATCGCTCGGATCACTTATTGATTGAATTCTTCGATCGCAAAGGTATCAATATTTCTAAAGGAGCCGAGAAGAAGATCGAAGGCGCATTCTTCAAAGAAGATTTTCGACGGGCGCAAATTCAAGAAATTGGCAATGTGGTGAATGTCAATCAAGCGATCGACCTCTACAGCCGAGGGTTTGAGAAGCATCTGAATACTCAAGCCATTCAGCACAGCAGTTCTAAAGTCGTGATCGATTATGCTTATGCGGTGTCTGGTGCAGTGTTGCCCCAACTGTTAGCGAAATATGGCTGTGATGCCGTCGTATTGAATGCAAGTTTGACACAAACCGCCCCGACAGCAGCCGATCGTGAAGGCTTGCTCAATCAGCTAGGGCATGTGGTCGAAGCGCTAAAAGCGACTTTTGGAGTGCAGGTTTCAGCCAATGGTGAGCAGCTTGTTTTGGTTGATGAGACGGGCAATCCGATTCGGGGTGAAACGCTGACGGCTTTGATGGTCGATATGGTGTTGACGGCGCATCCGAGAGGGACGGTGGTCGTTCCAGTTCATGCGTCCAGCGCGGTGGAACTGATTGCCCGTCGCCACGATGGTAAAGTGCTGAGAACCAAAGCCAACCCGACCGCTTTGATGGAGACCTGCCACACCAATTCCAACACGGTTGTGGGTGGCAGTGGCGAGATGGGATTCATCTTTCCTCAACTGCATCCTGGCTTTGACGCGATGTTTTGCATTGCCAAACTGATTGAGATGCTGTCTCTCCAAGAGCGAACTCTGGCTCAGATTCGCGCTGAGTGTCCCCGCATTTCTCACAAAACCTATTCTGTGCGCTGCCCGTGGACGGTGAAAGGCTCGCTGATGCGGCATTTGGTCGAAAGCCATCCCGTTGAAAATCTAGAACTGATCGACGGCGTAAAGATTTTCAATCATCAGCATGATAGTTGGGTGCTGATTCTCCCCGATGCGGGTGAGCCATTGATTCACATTTATGCCAATAGCCACGATCGCGGCTGGGTCGATGAAACCCTTCGAGAATACCGTCTGCGCGTCCAAGATTTTGTCTACGAAGAACAAGGAGTCGATGAACGCCGAGCCGAGCGAGTTTGAGAAAAAACTTCAAAAACCAATCTCCACGAATCTATCAAAGCAATTCTTTCATCCCTCATCCCTCATCCCTTCTTGTACGGAGATTTCAACCCAAATCGGTAGCTCGACCGAACCTGGAAGAAGGTCGTTTTTGATATGTTAGTAGTGCAACTGGAGATAAAATCTCGACAAAACTATAGTGAAGTACATTAATCGTTAAAGGGGTAGAGACTGGTGGCAGCAACCGACTTCAAAGACTATTACACGATTTTGGGCGTGAGCAAGACTGCCAGTGCAGATGACATCAAGAAGGCATTTCGCAAGCTGGCGCGACAGTACCACCCTGATTTGAATCCTGGCGACAAGGTGGCAGAGGCTCGCTTTAAAGAAGTCAACGAGGCTTATGAGGTGCTGTCAGACGGCGACAAGCGCAAAAAATATGATCAGTTTGGACAATATTGGCAGCAAGCCGATCGAGCCGGAGCCAGCCCTGGAAGAGGACGATCGCCCTTCAACACAACGCCTGGATTTGATGAATTTGAGTTTGGCCGCTATGGCAGTTTTGACGAATTTATCAACGATCTGCTGGGGCGGATGGGCAACAACGGCACGTCCGGATATGGGCGCACGGCAGATCCTTTTAGCGGCTATCGTACGGCTCCTTCGGGCGCAGGTTCGACTGCCGACATGGGGGCAAATCTCGACACCGAGGCCTCTGTAAAATTGACTTTGGGAGAAGCTTTCAACGGCACTCAGAAACGATTTGCGATTGGCAACGAAACGATCGAGGTACGCATTCCTCCTGGTGCCAAAGCGGGGACGAGAATTCGGGTACGGGGCAAAGGTCGCTTTAGTCCTCACTATACGAGTCAGCGCGGCGACTTGTATCTGACCGTCGAACTCACGCCCCATCCATTCTTTCAGTTTGACGGCGACAACTTGACCTGTGAAGTGGCGATCGCTCCTGATGAGGCCGTCTTAGGCGCACAGATTGAAGTGCCAACGCCCGATGGACTGGTGAAGGTGAACGTTCCGGCGGGGATTCGATCGGGTCAATCGCTGCGGCTGAGAGGGAAAGGCTGGAAAAGTCCTAAGGGCGATCGTAGTGATCAGATGGTCAAGATTACGATCGTACCGCCCAAAGAGTTGAGTCCTGTTGAGCGCGAATATTACGAGAAAATTCGGGATGGTCGTAGCTATGACCCGCGTGCAAATCTCAAAGGCGTTCAGCTTTAGATTGTCAATTCCGCTGCTTAAATTCTACAGGTTAGCAAGAATCTGAATGATGACCTTTGAGCGATCGTCTGACCAACTGCAACCCAAACAAGACAACAAAAGCAGGATTGTTGATCAGGTAGCGCTTCCAGAGGCGGCGAGGTTCTGTAACTAAGCGATAGAGCCACTCTAAGCCGAGGCGCATCATCCAGCGGGGAGCCTGCGACACTTCGCTACTGTGAAAACTAAAGGCGGCCCCAACTCCAATCATGACGGCTTGCAGTTGACCTTGTTGTCTCGCCATCCATTCTTCTTGTTTGGGGCAACCGAGCGCGACGAATACGACCGAAGCGCCAGACGCATGAATGCGATCGCGATCTGCCATTTCTTCGGCAGGAGTCAGGGTGCGAAAGGGAGGCGCATAGCTTCCAGCAATTTGTAAGGTGGGAAACTGCTGCTGTAAGTTGCATTTAAGTTTATCTAAAGTGGTTTCTGTAGTGCCGTAGAGGTAGATAGATAGATTAGCTTGAGCGGCGCGATCGCACCATTTCAACATTAAGTCGGGGCCATAAACTCTGGTTTGTTGAGAATTTTGTAAGAGTCGTAAGCCCCACACTAAAGGCATTCCATCGGGTGTAATGAGAGCCGCTTTATTCACAATTTGTTGATAAGATCTGCGCCAATAGGCTGTCATAACTACATGCACATTTGCCGCCACAACGTAGCAGGAAGTCCTTTGAATCGCCCACTTTTGAATGCGATCGCACGCTTCTGAATAATCTACACAGTCGAGGCGAGTTCCTAAGATTTTGGTCATGAAACCATTTGATAAGCTTGCTCTGTCAGTTGGGCAATGCGCTGCCAGGTATAACGTTCTGTGACTTTACGTTGTCCAGCTTCTCCCATTTTTTGAGCTTGAGTTGGGTTAGATAAAAGGTGACAGATGTGATCGGCAATTTGGTGAGCTTCCTGATCTACAAGATAGCCATCCACACCATCTGAAATCACTTCTGAAACCGCCGGGATCGGACACCCAATCACGGGTTTTCCAAAACTCCAGGCTTCGGTATAAACGCCCCCAAAACTCTCTTGAGTAGAAGGAACACAAAGTAACGTGCAGGCTGCGATCGCGTTGGTTTTTTCCTGCAAATCAACCTTGCCCAAACGATGGATTCTAGGGTCATCGAATTCTCGAAAAACTTGCTCAGACTGTTTGACTGCCGGCCCGACAAAAACAAACTGCGCTTCGGGGATTTTTTGCCAAACGAGCTTTGCAGATTCTAATACCTGACGATAACCTTTGTAGGCATAGTGCTGTCCGAGAAAAAGAACGATCGGTGCTTTTAAGGAATGCTTTTTTTGGAAGGCGATCGCATCGGCATCAGGGGCTAAAACTGACCCCATTCCAGTTACTGCAATTCGGTTCTCTTGAACTCCTAATTCCATTAAGATCTGTTTTTCTGCCTGAGTCAGAGCAATCACGATATCCGCCAATTTATAGAGTTTTAAGTAGGCTTTATATCGCCATCCAATCCAGCGAGGATGATGAACTGGAGTCAAGACAAACGGTAAGTTTCTGTGTTTTGCTGTCTGAAATGATGCATAGCTTAATCCTTCTCGTCCAATCCGAACGTTGTGAATCAGATCGACATCTGCGTATCGAGTTAAATGCTGCTCTAAACAAGTAGAAATGTTTGGTAGTGCAAGACTCATTAAAGGATAATAAATTGGTACGATCGGAGCCAGTTTTAGCTTTTCCCAATTCGATAACCCCAATCGATGTACTGGAATGTTATCTATCACGTAATCACGGCTATTTCGGGGTGCATTCAGAGTTGTTCCTAATAGCCAATCGGTGCGATTTTGATCCCAATGGCTGACCACTTGAATGGTGTGGCGATCGCTCAACTGTTGGGCTACTTTGTGTTGATGAAGTTGGGCCCCTCCGATGTAAGGAGGATAGGCAGTCAACGTATAAAGCAATCGCATAATTCTATCTATTTTGAGGAATTATTTATCGCAATTTGATAGACTTCAGCAGTTTGTTCTGCACATTTTTTCCAGCTAAACTGACTGGCTCTTTGTAGAGATTTTTGTGACATTTCGATTCTCAGTTCTGTGCTGTTGAGAACTTTTGAAAGCGCCTGACAAAGCTCGTCCTCTTGATGGGGATCGATCATGATTCCAGCCTCGCCTACAACTTCAGGTAAAGAGCTTGTATTGGAAGTAATCACAGGCGTTCCACACTGCATGGCTTCAAGCGGCGGCAAGCCAAATCCCTCGTAGAGAGAAGGGTAAGCAAAAACAGACGCACCGCTATAAATCGCGCTCAAATCTTCATCAGGAATGTAGCCTGTAAGAATAATTCGCGATCGCAGTTTTGGATCAACGTCAGGCAGTGATTCAAAGATGCGATCGTACTTCCAACCTAGCGTTCCGACTAGAACCAAACAAGTGTCTTGATTGTGAGTTTCCTGAATATATCTGAGAAATCCTCTCACCAGGAAATCCAAATTTTTGCGCGGTTCAAGGGTCGCTAAACTTAAAATATAGGGACTTTTGGGAATCTGATATTTTTGGGTTGTGAGAGCGATCGTCGCATCATCCACAACTGGGTAAAATGCCTCAGATGCAGCTAATGGAACTACAAAAACGCGATCGGGATTCATTGAAGAAATCTCACAGAAATCTTGTTTAGTCGCTTCTGAAATACAGATTACATAATCCCGATCCTTTCTAATTCGAGCAATTGCATTACTTAAATGTCTAGATTCTCGATACTTAAAATATTGAGGAAATTTAATCGGAATCAAATCATACATTGTAAAAATGCAGGGCTTTGATTGAGTAAATTCTAAATTGCCAACTTTGAAGAATGGAAAGTGGAATAAATCAATGTCTGTGAACTGAAGTTGGGGGGGGAATAAGCGCTCGATCGGAAACGTTGAAAACTTTCTTGCAACTTTGTTAATTAAAGTTCGGCTCGTGGTTCGCTTCCAGTTAAAATCAACTAGCTTTTTTTCTGCCTTGTAGATTAGAGAAGTATAAGACTTTGGAGGAAAGGGAAGGCTAAATTGTTCAGTATGCTTTGGGTAAAGGTGTTGTACAAATTGTAAGGCGGCTGCCATTTCCCAATAGGCTCTACAAGAAGTTAGGGTGAGGTCAAGATTGCCAATCTGCAAAAGATATTTGAGGTTCTCATCAATTACTCGAAAAATACCTGTGCGAGAACGCTGATTAAAATGACTAATTCCTAACACAGAAATGTCGTAAGCGACCCGATATTTCATATTAAACTTCGACTTTTATAAGAAGATAATTAAAGATCAACGATCGCAACCAGAGAAGAATGAAACTCTAAATCAGATTGCTTCATAGTCAATAAGAGAGCCTTGATTAAAAATGCAACAAGACTTCTAACAGCATAGCTAAAAGAAAACCTCCTTTCTCCTTTGATTAGTTCAGAACACAAATACCGAATTGGAACTCGAATTTCACCAGAGATTTTGAATGGTGAATTGGTCACAGTTCTAATAAGCTTCTCCAGAGACTCTGCGTTATAGTACCTCAAATGAGTAGAATCTTGATACGTAAGTAAAGTCAAATTACACTTCTGAAAAAGCGAGTAATTCTCATGGGGAACTGTAATAATTAAACGTCGTTTTGTGACTCGAACTAACTCTTTAAGCGCAGTCAGATCATCAACATGTTCCAGCACGTCAAAACAGTAAGTAGAGTCAAAATAATTGTCTTCAAAAGGCAAGTCTGTGATGTCTGCCTGCTTATAAAAATGCCGTTGATCGACCGGAATCGTTTCTAAAAATTCAAGCATTTTATCCACTCCCGTCACATCAAATCCCTTGGCTCTTAGATATTTTGAGTAAGCACCACCTGCACATCCAGCATCTAGAAACAGATTGCCCAAAAGATAGCGATCGAGATGAGCAACTCTTTCTGAGTTTAGTTCACCTGTGATTGAAGACCACTGAAATCTTCGAGCGTTCTCAAGCGAATAAGCGTCCAATGCACCGTCTCCTAATGATTGTCTATTAGTTTAAAGTCAGATCTCAGCTTTTGAAGAATTTTTAGCGTATGAGTTCCAATAATTCCGATTGGAAATACTAGCAAACAAATCGCTGTTGCCCAACAAACTCCGGCAACGCCAAGCAGATGTCCGAGCGCGATCGACAAAACAATATTAGTCACGCCTCCTGCCAGTCCAAAAATGACTTGAGACTTTATGATACCCATTCCATTAAGCACTGTTCCGATGCAGTGACCGACTGCCAATAGCACGCTTGTGACGACCATTGCCGCGACTAATGAAGTATCGATCGTCACTGTTTCATTAAGCCAAATAAAAATAATATTGTTTGTAAATGCGGCAAGCATTAGTCCCATCGAAATTGACCAGAGCAATGATAAAACGATCGTTTTTCTAAACGTTTGAATAATCCAGGAAATGTCTCTTCTAGAAAACGCTTCGCTGTAGGCGGGCCACAACGGAAATAAGAAAGCTGTTTGAATCGTTCCTAATAAGCCAAATAGCTTAAGAATGGTTCCATAAGTCGCAACTTTTTCTGCTCCAAACAATTGGGCAACAATGATCAGATCGGTCTGAAAAAAGATAATTGAACTGATTTGAATCACCCAAAATTGCAGGCCTGTTTTGAGCAACCATTGAGCTTGTTTCTGACTAAAAGCAGACAGTTGAGGACGCAGCGATCGCCATCTCCAACCAAAAACATGCACCGTCGCTAACAAATCACCCAGCAAGGATGTTCCAAAGAATACAATCACAAGCTGCGGTAGCCCGACTTGAAACTGAATCGCCACCACGAGAGCCATCACCGAAGCCAGACTACCCAACCCGCCCCAAGCTTGATAAAAATAGCCTTCCTGATAAGCTATGTAGATTCGTCCAGCGACCGCGAGGGGCAACCGCAAAATAAAGCCAATAAAAAACGCGATCGCCGCCCAACCCACTTCAGATTTTGCTTGAGCAGACGTGACGTTAAACAGCCGATCCCACTGTACCCAGGGGTGAACCATAAAGAAGATTAGCGTCAGAGCGATCGCCATCCCAACCATTAGCCAAAATGCGCTAGAAACGGCCTGCTTTGCCTGCGGGGAGTCGGGACGATCGGCTGACAAAACGTTAGTCAAGCTATTAGCTAATCCCAGATCAGTCAGACTGACCCAACTGAGCAACATGCTCAACGTCAGCCACAACCCAAATCGCTCTGTTCCCAAATAATGAGCAGTCAGCGGAATCGAGAGCAAATTAGCCCCCATCGAAACCCCTCGCACCGCCAGCGTCGTCACCCCAGTGAGAGTCGCGCGACGAATTCTCTGCTGCCCGTCTGGGTCTGGTTTTTTGAGGAATTTCGGCACTGCACCCATGATGCGAGATTAGACACTCCTCCCAGTATCTACCATTTGTCTACCTGAACACTGGGTCTGAGACTGGTTAAGTCGCCAATATTTCGCAGCATCGTTTCACAAATCGTATCCAGCGGCAAATCGTTGGGATCGCGCCCAAACGGATTTTCGATTTCGATGCCAATTTCCTCAATCCCAAATAGCGTAAAACTAATCAGCACCACAACGGGGCAAGTCCACCACACCAAATTGCCCACCATTTGAAAGGGTAGAGACAGACAATAAAGCAAAAGTAATTGTTTGAGATGAATTGCGTAGGCTAAAGGCATGGGGGTTTTGAGAATGCGTTCACAACCGCCCAATTGATCCACCAAACTATCTAACAGTTCGTGCATCGCGGTCAGTTGATGAATGTTGAGACGATCGCACTCATGCTGCAATTGCAAATAGTCGCCCAACCAGAAGGCAACTTTGAGCGGTGGGTTATTCATTCTTTTTAGTTTCTCAAATTGCTCAGGGGAAACTAATTGCTCAACTTCATGATTGATTGCTTCCTGACGCAAATGCAATTTTGTCACCACCGCAAACGCCACAATTAAATTCAAAGCCGCCAGTTTTGCAGTACGATCGCCCGTCTCTTTTTCTTCTACCACAATCCAGATGCGTCGTGCCAGGTTTCGCACACAGTTAATGATTTTGCCCCAACATTTTCGACCTTCCCAGTAGCGATCGTAGGCAGTATTGGTGCGAAATACTAACAGCAACCCCAGTACAATATTAGGGATCAAACTAGCCAAAAATGGCAGTGAAACAGGATATTTGTAGTGGTGAAATACGGTGATCACTAGCCCAAACAGCCCGCAAAAGATAGACCGGGGCAAAACAGACAAAATAATCGAGCCTTTTAGCTGCAAGGCAAGCTGCAACCAGCGGCGTTTTTCTAAACTCATTACATGGAATCGGTGGACGGCAGTTTGCTAGGAAGTGGGAGCATGGCACAAGTCCTGGATTCCCTAATTTTTGGAAGCACTAACGGTCAATCAACGCCGAACTTTGCCCGTAAACCCGGCTGCCTTAAATTGAGTGAGCTTGAGCGGGGTTGGCTGATTGGCGGCGACGGTGATTCTCAGTTCAAAATCGCTGACTCCGGGAGGCACTTCTTCGATCGACCCCAGACGAGTCCGATTTTGCATCACTGAGTCGTTGTTTGCGTCGTAGATGCGCCCAAAAATGTCTGCATTGACCACAGGTTTGTTGGTAGAGTTTTCGGCTTTGCCCGTGACGATGAAGCAGTTTGCCGCACGTGAAGTGCCTCCGCTGCTGACGGTTCCGGCTCCGACCTCAGTTGGGCACTCGTGATAAGACAGGTCAAATAGTTTGATTTGAGTCAGGGCAAACGCATCCGGCGACCCTCCCAAAATCCACAGAAAGGCCGAAAGAACGACAACAACCAAAGCTCGAAATTGCATAACGCTACCCACTGCGATCGACTCACGCACATTATCAACCGCTTTGAGGTCAGTTGCATCACTCTTCCCAATAAAAAACCGGCCTTGACGACCGGATTTGAGAAGATTTGGAAGGGATGAGAGAAATCAGGCGATCGCTGCCACACTCACAAACTGCACCCCCAGCAGATCAAATTCATCTTCTAAAAACCTGCCTGATTGACCCTTCTCTGGGCACGATCGCTAAAACAAATAAGCTGTAATTCAAATAAATACTGTTAAAAATCTCGTCAAGAATGGCTGCGCCACTGAGACTCCAACATAGCAATTTGTTGCAGCAAAAGAACAGTACGTTGGTAAGCGCGACGTTTTCGATACCAGGAAAATCCCAAGGCAAAACCGAGCGGCAAAACTAGAGCCAGCATTCCCAACAAGGTTGTCGAGGGGCCGACTTGTCCGGTTTGAGACGCTGGATTGGGGTTAGGGAGATCTGAAGGACAGGTGGAAGACTGCATTACTTTACTCTTGTAGAAATTAGTGGTTTGGGTTGATCGATCGTCGGTCGAGAAAACAGGCGAAACCGCTACCAAGAGACTGAACTCTTCAGCCCCATCTTATGTCTTGAGACAGGTCTGTAGCGGAAGTAACAGAAATTTCTTTATAACAGTGCATTAGTACTTTCCTCACAAAAAAAGGGGCGGACACTTGGCCCACCCCGCAGGAGGAGATGTCTCTTAAATTTGTTCTGTAGGCTTACGTTTGGGTTGTCGTTGTTCCTACCGATAAAGACATCTTCAATGCTTGAGGATGTCTTTCCTGATCAAAATTGTCCAGTTTCAAGACTTTGCCTGACTAGTTTTGCTGATTGTCCATTACAAAGTCGGGCTGGTTGCTGCCTGGTGCCCGCCAGTCCTCGTTTTCACCGCCAATAATCAGTTGCTCGATCGTCACATAATCCTGACTAAGCTGTCGAATTGAGTTGATGAGAATGTCGAGCGCGATCGCATCACTCGTCCCCAAGTCAAACCAGCAGCGCCCCCAATAGCCTTCATACTCAAACTCGCCCATGTTGTGCATCAAGGCGACCAGCGTATTTGTAGAAGCATCTTCGTCGTAGGTCATGTAGCTGATTTCTAGCCCCACATCTTGAACTTGCAGACTTTCGGCATTAAAGCCGCCCAGCTTTCCTAAAAAGAACCAGGATGTAAAAAGTTCTTCAACGTACTGCTTCTCCATCTCAGAGGGCACCGTACTGAACTCAACCCAAATCCAAACGTTAAAGGGATCAAATTCTCGAAATTGTATTTGCATGACTTCGGATTGCTGTCGGTAAGGGGCAATGTAAAACATGAACTTCAGTTCTTCATTATCCATTCTGCACAAACCCTAACCTCAGCGCTTTTCTCACCGCCCTTTGTTTTGTAAACGCTGCTGGGTGCGATCGAATTCGCGTTGAATCTGTTTGACAACTCCTTGAGGAAGCTGTTCTTTTTGATTGAGTGCCTTTTGAAAGAACGCCACGCTGTCTTTGTTGTTGCCTTGACGCACGAGAATTTGAGCTTTGAGATAGCTGAGTTCGGGATTAGTTGGGGCGGCAGCGATCGCTCGATTGATGGCAACCAAAGCCTTATCTAGTTGGTTCATATCTCGATAGCCTATTGCCAATCCGCGATCGGCTAAATATCGGGGACTGGCGTATCTTTCTAGTCGCTCGATCGCCTGACCCGGATTAGACAGCGGCAAACTCACATTTACAGCCAGCAGCAACTCGATATAGCCTTTGATGAGGTTGAGTTCTGGGTCTTGGGGAGCAATTTTTTCAGCATCGTCCAGATTTTTGAATGCCTGCTGAATTCTTCCTAACGCCTGGGGGGTGCCGCGCACTAAGCCCTGAGTGCCGATCACGTAGCCCAGTTCGATGAAGTTGCTAACGGCGAGGTAGAGATTGCCCCGAAGCGGATCGGTTTTGAGCAAACGATCGGCGGCTTCCCGCGTTTTACCAGCACTGGTTTTGAGTAGATCGATCGCCGCTTGTTTTTTCTGCGGATCGGTTTCACCCTGAAAATTGTTGTAGGCCATCGCTGCCTGTAGCGCATAGGCTAACGGTTCATCGGGTTCAGCTTGTCTGAGAAAGGTTTCGGCTGCTTTATAGTTGCCCTGCTCAAAAACGGCTTTAAAGGCAGCTTCGGTCTTGTCTCCGATCGGACGGGGGTTCGTCGTTCTAAACGGATCTTTGGCAAAAGATGGCGTAATCCAAAGGCTCATGGCGATCGCCGTCGCGCCCATTACCCGCCCCAGTCGTTTGGGATTAACCCAGGAATAAATCGGCCCACAGGGAAAATCAATCATAAGTTCTGTTCTCTAAAGGACGGTGAGGAAGTCAGTTTGCGACGACAATTTAATTTTGCCATCCAGAAAATGTAATAGTTGCTTGACGAACTTCCTAATTTCAAGTTCCACTTTGAAGTTTGCACTCCGGACTCTAGAGTTTGGACTCTGGACTTTGGACTCTGGACTTTGAATCTGCTGTCTTTTGAATATGCCGTCTACTGTCTCTTGTCTTTCGTCCAATGTCTCTTGTCTTTCGTCCAATGTCTCTCAAAAGCGGGTTCATCCCTTGTGATCATGTCAGATGTGAGGGATTTGGGTAAACTAGCGATCGATATGCCAGAATGCTGAGTACAAATTCTTTAGTCCGACCAGACTTTTCACCCTCTTGAGTACCGTCCTGAATGCTCTATCTTCGTGACCTCTCCTATCATCCGCCTGCCAGTCAAACGGCGATTCTCAAATCGATCAACCTTGAAATCGCTCCTCAGCAGTTAGGGCTAATTATCGGGCCCAGCGGATCAGGAAAAAGCACCCTCCTAGAGATTTTGTCAGGACTGGCAGAACCCACCAGCGGCAGCATTTTTTGGCGAGAACAAGAACTCAACTTTCTCCACCTTCAACAGTTAAGCGGCCTCGTCTTTCAGTTTCCAGAACGTCATTTTTGCGGCGGCACCCTGCTAGAAGAACTGCGGCTTGGTCATCCCGAACTTGGCTCAGAACGGATTCATGAAGCGTTAGCATCCGTTTCGCTCGACCACTTGCCCCTAAAAACAGCGCCTCATTCTCTCAGTGGTGGACAACAAAGACGACTCGCCCTCGCCGTACAATTGATCCGTCAGCCCAACCTCTTGCTGCTTGACGAACCGACCGCCGGGCTTGATTGGTCAATGCGACAACAGTTGGTCAATCTGCTGTCCAAACTCAAACAACAGTGGAGCCTCCTTGTGGTGTCTCATGATGCAGGAGATATGTTGGCGATCGCCGATCGCTGCTGGACACTTCAACAGGGCGAGTTAAATGAAATCGACCCCGAAAAGTTAAAGGCAAATGAGCCGCAGTTGATTTCTTAGCAGGGATGAGGGATGAGGGATGAGGGATGAGGGATGAGGGATGAGGGATGACGTGGAGACATCTAAGTTGCCGGAGATGTCTGATTTGTGGCGTGAAACGTTGGGGTGGCAGCCTGATGTAAGCCAACAAGAGCAGTTTCAGCGCTTTTATGAGTTGATTTTGACGGCGAATCAGCAGTTTAATTTGACACGGATTACAGCGCCTTCAGAATTTTGGGAAAAACATTTGTGGGACTCGCTGGTGGGTGTTGCTCAGTTTCTGGGTGGGACTTCTACAGGGTTTGACGTGATCGATGTTGGCACGGGGGCCGGGTTTCCGGGGGTGCCGATCGCGATCGTTCGTCCTGATTGGCATCTGACGCTGCTTGACTCGACGCGCAAAAAAATGACGTTTGTCCAGGAGAGTGTCAAAACCTTGGGATTGGAGAATGTAAATGTGTGGGTCGATCGAGCTGAACAGGTCGGACAACTTCGCCAACATCGAGAACACTACGACTTAGCCTTGATTCGGGCGGTGGCTTCCGCTTCGGTGTGTGCAGAATATACGTTGCCGCTGCTAAAAATGGGAGGACTAGCCGTTCTCTATCGCGGTCAGTGGACAGAAGAAGAGGCTGAAAATTTGCAGGTCGCCGTGGAACAGTTAGGAGGAGCGATCGAGCCTTCCGAAAAGCTGCTCACGCCGTTGACTCAGAGTGTCCGTCACTGTCTCTATCTCCGAAAAGTCGCCCCTACTTCCGCCATGTTCCCTCGTGCTACGGGCATTCCGACGCAAACGCCGCTGTGAGTGAGGAGTGAGGAGTGAGGAGGGAATTCTGAAGTTCTTTTGCTTCGGGTTCAGCACTTCTACCCCCCAATCTGCGGATGCTTTGAAGCACAGATTAAAACTTCTTCCGTCTCATCCCTCCTCCCTCCTCCCTCCTCCCTCCTCCCTCCTCCCTCATCCCTTCCCCCGCTCTCTCTGCTGAAACTCTGTCCAAGAGCTTGTCAGATCATCGGGAGCCGGGTGTCTTGTATCGTAAATCGCGATTACATTGGTGAGTTCACGACCTGCGGGACGCAAAATTCGACCGCCGTGGGCTAACCCTACCGAGGAGCCACCGTCTAGATTCATCGCTTCGTGACAGCCGATCGCTTGCATAATTGCCGCTTCTTTTTTGAGCGAAACTGGAGTCAGGAAGGTGACTAAAAAAAGCCGTTTGCCTCGTTCTGGGAAGCCGATCGCCGATCGTACAGCGACTCCCATCACATTTGGGTCGGTAAATCCTTCTCGTTTGGGGTTGACCGAGATTTTGCCTTTTTTGAGCAGTCTCGGCCCTGCTGTTAGCGAAAACCAGTGCTGACCCCAGGTTGGTTTGCCTTCGACTCTGGCGGTGATCATTTCAGGTCGATTGCCCGATCGCAGTCCGAGGGTCGTTCCATAATTTTCCCAGGGGCTGTACTTGAGAAACTTGCCGCCAGATACTAAATTGCCCATGACTCGCTTTTGAGCGTCGGTGCTAAAAAAGGTGCCGCTGGCGGTGATTGCGGCTTGCTGACGACGCACCAGTCCGATAAACGGTTCATCACCCTGGGTCGATCGCGCACTGTTGGCTTGTTTGGCACGATTGGCTAAACCCACGCTGATAAAGGTTTTGGGATCAGTCAGATCTACGATCGTAATATAAAGCGGAACGCCAGCAATCTTGCGCTGAACGACAGAAATCGGTCGAGCAATGGGGGGAGCGGGAGCAGGTTCTTCGGTGGTTTTGAGCGGCGGCGCTGGGAGAATCAGGATGTTGGCAGGAAGCAGCGAACTTAACAAAAGGGTAGACCCCGTTGCGATCGACACACTGCCCAAGAAAGTGGATAGCCATTGAACGGCTCGTCGTCTACGATCGGATTTGATTCGACTCAGCATTAACGCTTTCTGAAACGCTCTGTTGATCATGCCTTGCTTCTTTAATCGCTCGAAGTCTATTAAAAAGATTTAACGGTTGTTCACAAAATCTTACTCAGGGAGGATGACACCGTTGTAAATTTTGAAATTCCGTCCATTAGACTCTTCAATTAGTGAGCAAACAATCCCGATAAGGCTGATTTTTTGTAACAAAATTTACAATAATTAGCGATCGCCCTAATTCCAGCGCGGATTTGATCAACGTGTTTTGCTTCGTTTTTGAGCGCTTTTGCCCTGCCGATTCTGAGGGACTGCCGGACATCTTCAAAGGTTGGAAATTTAGTGTGAAAATTGATTGAAAAGTGCAATGTTCTGTTCGATTTCTAACGGCGCAGCTTCAATAATTCTTGGGGCGAAGCTAATAGCTTGATCTTGGCAAGAAGAATTTCTTGATCAGCATTCAATACAAATTGCCAGCCCACATTTACCCCAAATAACGGCGTTTGCACCTTGCCCCTGACTTGAACCTCTGTACAGCCATCTTCTAAACTCAGCGTAGTCCCTTGCTGGGGTTGAAGAACCATTCCTTTAGCCTCGGTTTGCAGATATTGAGCGATCGCTTCCCGCCCCTCAATGGGCGACTCAAATGGCGGTTTCATGGCTCCATTGATCGCAAACAAACCACTCGTTTGCTCAAAGTCACCTGAGTTTAACGTCTCAAAATAGGCCACGATCGTAGGGTTGGCAATGCCTTCTATCTTGAGCGTTGTCGAGTCAGTGACATTCATGGCAAAAGTATCAATTCGCTTCACCTTATGCAAAAAAGTAAGCGTTGTCCTGACTCTCAAGAGATATTTTGGGAAGAAAAATGAGCCAAGAATTAACTCAAAAAATTAAGCAAAAAGCCTTGGAATTGGGATTTCACAAAGTTGGAATTGTGCGTATTGATGAAGTCACAAATCAGCAGTCTGTAGAATCGCTGCAATCCTGGTTAGAGCAGGGCTATCAGGCAGAAATGGCGTGGATGGCTAATCCCAAACGGCAAAATATTCAACTCGTGATGCCGGAAGTGCGATCGTTGGTCTGTGTGGCGCTCAATTATTACACGGGGCACGATCGACCCAATGGTGAGGAATATGCCAAAATTTCTCGCTATGGTTGGGGACGCGACTATCACAAAGTTCTCCATAAAAAATTGAAGGCGCTTTCTCTGTGGCTCGAAGCTCAAGGAGACGGAATTCAGTCCCGATTTTATGCAGACACGGGCCCGGTTCAAGATAAAGTCTGGGCGCAACAGGCAGGACTTGGCTGGATCGCCAAAAATGGCAACGTGATCACGCGAGACTATGGTTCCTGGGTGTTTCTCGGTGAGGTGTTGACGAATGCAGAATTAGTGAGCGATCGACCTCACACCCAGCATTGTGGAACTTGTACCCGTTGTATTCAAGCTTGTCCCACGCAGGCAATCACTCAGCCATTTGTTGTGGATGCTAATCGGTGTATTGCTTACCATACGATCGAGAATCGTTCTGAGATTCCGGCTCCCGTTGCTGATCAGCTTCAAGGATGGGTCGCAGGCTGTGATATTTGTCAGGATGTCTGCCCCTGGAATCAGCGCTTTGCCCAAGAAACCGACGTTCCTGACTTTCAACCTTATCCGTGGAACATTGCCCCGACGCTGAATGAGATCGCAAATTTGTCGGACGAGGAGTACGATCGACGCTTTCCCGCCTCTGCCCTACGCAGAATTAAGCCTGCCATGATGCGCCGAAATGCCAGAGCAACTCTCGAAAGCAACCAATCACGCGAAGGAGTTTGAACCCTGATTGACTGACAAAAGTCCAGGCTGGCGAATAGAATTCGCGCCTAAAAGAACAAAGTCTGCCTTCGCAGACTAGACGTATTCAGGCTTTGTTAATCCGCGAAGGCGGATTTTGTTCTCTTAGCTGCGGTTTGAACCGCCAGGCAAAAAGTTTTGTCAGTCAACCAGCTTTAAACCACAAATCTGGTCTTAAAAGTCCCTCAGAATTGGCAGCTTGGGGGGCAGAAGCGCAGAACATCAAAGCAAAAAAACGTTATCGAACTAACGTTAGCCTTAATCGCCAAGAACCCATCCGAATCGTTTTCTCTCTGCCAAAGTCTGTCAAATTTTGCTACACCAAAGCTGTAGAGATCATTCAAGGATGCAGCAATGGTACTTCCAGATGAGTCCGCACCCCATTTGAGCCGACGCAAAATTCTTCATTTAGCGGGGTTAGCGGCGGGGGCTGCGACTTTTCCGACTGCTTGTCGATCGCTCACCGCAAATTCTCAGTCTGATGATCTTGTGGCAGACGCTCAGGCAGCAAATCCTATTCCTTCTAGTACAGGTCAAACTAGCCGAGTTGTCTTGATCAAAACGACCGATCGCGTCGCTGGAATTCGCAAAGCGATCGACCTTCTACAGCCGGATCACATCGCGGGCAAAACAGTCTTTCTCAAACCGAACTACAACACCGCTGATCCGGCACCTGCTGCCACAGATACTCGCCTGCTCGAAGCGTTAATTCAAGAATTGCAGGCCGCCAAAGTGGGGCAAATTACGATCGGAGACCGCAGTGGGATGGCTGACACTCGGCAAGCAATGACCAGCAAAGGCGTGTTTCGGTTGGCTGACCGCTATGGGGTGAAAGCGATCGTGTTGGATGAATTGGGCGCTGCGGATTGGCAATCTTTTCCGGCTCAAGACACCCATTGGAGTCGAGGATTTGCTGTTGCCCGTCCGATTCTCAATGCAGGCGCAATCATCAATACCTGCTGTCTAAAAACCCATCGTTTTGGCGGACACTTTACCCTGTCGCTCAAAAACAGTGTCGGCATGGTGGCCAAATACGTTCCAGGAAACTCGTACAACTACATGAGTGAGCTACATGCTTCGCCACACCAACGGTTGATGATTGCTGAAATCAATAAAGTCTATCAGCCTGCACTCGTGTTGTTAGATGGCGTTGAAGCTTTGGTGAATGGCGGGCCAGAAGCTGGAAAGCAAGTGAAATCAAATGTGATCTTAGCGGGAACCGATCGCGTTGCGGTGGATGTGGTTGGCATTGCAATCTTACGATCGTTGGGCACGACTGAAGCCGTTTCTCGTGGCTCGATTTGGCAACTCGAACAGATTCGCCGAGCGGTCGAGTTAGGATTGGGAGCCACCCGCGCCGAACAGATTGAGATTATCACGGCTGACAGTGCTGGACGAGGGATGGCTGATCAAATTCGTAAACTGATTACGGCTTGAAGCCTTTCTACAGGATAGGGTGTCTGCGGATTGTGGATTTAACAAAACTGACCCTTGCCTAGGGAGTAAAAGTCCTTCAGTGCTTTGGTTTCAAGTTCTGCTGAGGATCACGCTTTGAGGTGTACCTTTTCTACTACTTAAGATAGTCCAACGTCTACCTGGAGCAAGATTCAACTAGGCAAGAAAATGCAGTAGAGATAGAGAGTTAAATCTTACGGAGATTGTATCTAGTGAAACTGAATTATTTTGGGAACCAAGTTCTTACTGCGGGACGCTGGCTGGCGACGAGTCTGTTTTGTGTGGCTACTGTCGCTTTTGTATGGCTGGGTGGCTTTTCTTTGAGTGTTCCAGCGATCGCCAGTCCAACCACGAGCTTGATTGCAGCAGATCTAGGCGACCAGATCAAAGGGGCAGCCGATGACGTTCGGGCCGGCTCTAAGGATCTGATCAGAGACACCGAAGGTAAAGTTAAGAAAACTGCTAACAAGAACGCTGCTAAAGTCGATCGCGCGGATGAAGATGGGGGTGCTGCCGAAACGAAAGCAAAGCGCGACAAGTCTCGAATCGAAAAAAGAGCGAGTGAAGATGCAGAGCGCACTGAGACAGCCGTTGATAAGTCGATGAATGCTGTCAAAGGTGCCGTTGACAATATCAAGGATGCCTTTGGTAAATAGAGAATAGAATTTCTCAGGGTTAGTGAGTACGACTTCATTATCTGCATATAAACTTGCCTATGAACATAGGGGTTCTTGAATAAGTAATCTTGAAACCCTTGTTTAGCTTGGTCTTATATCCAGAGAGAATGCCTACTCACTGGGAAATCTTTATCCGGGATGGATTACAGTCTGTCCCGGATTTGTTGTTTGGGGGATTGCTTTGAGAATAAGTGGGCGACCCCTTGCGGGTAACTCGAAGAGATCGCTCTCATCTACTTTCCTTGCTTAAGCCATCCTTCTATTGCAGGCAGCAACTTCTCTGACAGTTGTTTTGGCTGCGAATACAACCTGTTTTTGCGTAGCGCTGTCCATGCTTGCGTACAGTAGGATAAGCCAACAGTTGTAGGGGAATTCCAGTTAGTTTCCAGGTCAGCCGACCCAAAGCATGTAGGACATCCCAAGCTTCTTCTAAACTAGGTTTTGCAACTAGCTCACTTAACTCTGCTTTCAGTGCTTGACCTTGAGATTGTAAGGTTGGAGGATGACACAAATCGTAGGCTAACATTCCGGCTTGATAGTGCTTGAGGATTTGAAATTCATTCACGCTGATCTGTCCTTTGTATCAACTTTGGATAGAGATTAAGGAATCCATTTAATCATCCAGCGAAGTCAGCGCAAATTTGGAAGGCGGCTGGTCGATGCGGGCAGAGGTGGCTAACTTTTGCATAAACTCTTGGGCGAGTGAGACAAAGGCTTTAGAACCTGCTGTGCCAGGATTGGATAGGACGACAGGCGTAAATGTATCTACCGCTTTTGACACATTGACATCAGGTGGAATGCGCGTTTTGAACAATTTTGCTTCGCTAAAGTCCTCGTTTAGTCGCTTCATAACTTGTCCATAATAGCGACTCGAAAACACGTTTCCAGAGAGTGAAAAGGCAATTCCTAACAGATTTGGGCCGCCGGGTGTGTCTTCTTTATGAGTTTCCTTGAGTTTGGCGATGCGTCTTTCTAGAAGTTGAATGCCAATCAGCGACAATGGCTCTGGTTTTGCAGGAATTAGATAAAAATTACTGGCTAACAAGGCGCTACGAGTCATCAAATTATATCCAGGCGCACAGTCTAAAATAATCAGATCGTAGTTTTTGGCGATCGGCTGCAAAATACTCTGAATTAACGTCTTCTCAAAAGTATTCCAGGTCGTTTCAAAGTTGACTTGTCCCTGGTGCATTGCTTTGCGGTGAAGCATTTCTGACACCAAATATTCATCATAGAGATCAATATCTCCCGGCAACAAGTCCAACCCTTTGACATTGCAGACATAAGAGCGAACGGCTTCAGAAACCGTGGTCGTTAGCTGAGGATCAGAGAGAATCGATCGCTTAATCAGTTGTCTCAATGTCCGTTTTTCGTTGCGAATCTTTGCAAAATCGGCGGGTGTCATCAAGCTCAAAGTCGCGCTGATTTGCGTATCGAGATCGACGATCAAAACTCGTTTGCCGTGATTTTTTGCAAGGCAAGTTGCCAGATTGACGGTGAGCGTTGTTTTGCCCACTCCACCTTTCATATTTGCAGTTGCAATCACAAACGTCATGACCTGATTCCTCTGAGTAACGATGCCTACAATTTTCCGGCAGTTAGGCACTTAAATATAGTCCCTAGAAGTTACGGAGATCAAACGAATTTGAAAAAAATCTGATCGTCTTGTGTTTTAAGGATTTCTAATACCAAATCAATTTGTTAATGTTATTGACCCTTCGCCCCCTAAATCCCCCAGTCTGGGGGACTTTGAGAATCCGAGACTTCTTTGGCTTGAAGTCCTTCACCAGTGGGAGATTTAGGTTGCTCTCCCAGATCTGTAGCACTCAAAGATCAATTTGGTATAACTTCAATTAGAGCGAATTGGAGCGCGATCGAGCATTTCAACCGCAATTTTATAAGCGTCTTAGGGAGGATGCTTGGAGGACTTAATTGGGCGATCGGGAGCTAAAAGTAGAAACTTTGTTCTATAAATCCCGGTGGGTGAAAGGTTTGGCGTTGGCTCCCGTATAGGTGGCGGCGATTTGACCATTGCCCACAAGTTGATATTTGTAGGTGACGAGTCCTTCTAGCCCGACGGGGCCACGAGGCGGCATTTTTTGGGTACTGATGCCCACTTCTGCCCCAAATCCATAGCGAAACCCATCCGCAAAGCGCGTCGAACAGTTGTGATAAACCCCCGCCGCATCTACCTGAGCCAAAAAGGTTTGGGCAGATATGGGATCTTCGGTAGCGATCGCTTCGGTATGCCGTGAGCCGTAGGTATTGATGTGATCGATCGCTTGTTCCAATGAGTCTACAATTTTGATGGCTAAAGCTAAATCACTGTATTCCGTTATCCAATCGGCTTCTGTTGTCGGGGCGATGTTGAGAATTTCGCGAGTTCGTTCGTCTCCTCGTAGTTCGACGTTTTTTGCTTGCAGTGTCGAAACTGCTGTCAACAGAAATTCTGAAGCGATCGTCTGATGAATTAATAGAGTCTCAATGGCGTTGCAGGCTGCGGGATAGTGT
Organism: Phormidesmis sp. 146-20; assembly: GCF_052939475.1. Taxonomy (NCBI): domain Bacteria; kingdom Bacillati; phylum Cyanobacteriota; class Cyanophyceae; order Leptolyngbyales; family Leptolyngbyaceae; genus Phormidesmis; species Phormidesmis sp. 146-20. The sequence continues at coordinate 158,510 of NZ_JBJPHT010000003.1, read as the reverse complement.
GTTTTAGAATCAATCATAATCTTGATCGCGTTCTCGATATTGGCAGAGCGATCGACGTATAAATGACAGATTCCGTCAGCGTGTCCCAAAACGGGAATTCTTGTATTATCTTGCACAAACTGCACAAACGCATTCGATCCTCTAGGAATAATCAAGTCTACAAACTGATCGAGTTTGAGTAACGCCAGCGTTTCTTCTCGTGTAGTGAGAAGTTGAACAACGGATGGATCAATCTCTGTCTGCGCCAATCCCTGATGAATCGCTTTGACCAATGCTTCGCACGATCGGACTGCTTCTTTGCCGCCCTTGAGAATCACACCATTTCCAGACTTGATCGCCAGACTCGAAATTTGCATCACTGCATCCGGCCGCGCCTCAAAAATCACGCCCAACACCCCCAACGGACAGGTGACCCGCTTGAGAATTAGCCCCTCATCTAGCTCACGGTGAATCTGCACCTCACCAACCGGATCAGGCAACTTGCCCACATCTCGAACGCCCGCGATCGCTCCCCGCAGTTTCGCCTCATCTAACTTCAATCGCGCATACAAAGCTGGAGCAATTCCCGCAGTTTTGGCCGCTTCACAGTCGGCCGCGTTGGCAGCCAAAATTTCAGTCTGGTTCGCTTCTAGGGCATCTGCAATGGCGGCGATCGCTCGATTTTTGACCTCCGTCGATCGCGTTCCCAGATCACGGGCGGCGGTGCGGGTCTGTTGTGCGAGGTCAGCGAGAGAAGCCGAAGCAACTTGGGAAGTCATAGCCAGAAGTAAAGGATTGCGATACTCTCAGCTTAGTATAGAGAACTCCGCAATTTTTTCAGTGATTTTAAGATTTGTAAGAAAGATCAGCGATCGCTTCCGATTCGCAGTCTACACCCGGCTTCATCAAAGCGACTGGCTCTATGCGCTGTTGTTGTTGGGATTGTATGGTCTGGTCTACTTACCAATCGGTTTTGCCAGTGGATTTCTCAAGATTGAGCCGAGGTGGGATGCTCTGTTGGGGGTGACGATCGGCGCTTTTATCTCTCCTGGCTTGACCGAGGAATCTGTGTTTCGAGTGTTGCTGATTCCCCATCGGTCTGAACCTGTGTTGCCCTACATGCGTTGGGTTTGGACAATTTTAAGCTGGCTGGCATTTGTGATTTATCATCCGCTCAATCCAGGGGGGCGACCGTTCTTCAGCAGTCCAATTTTTCTACTTGGGGCAGGGCTGTTGGGCATGATTTGCACCTCTTCTTATCTTCGCAGCGGCTCACTCTGGATTCCAGTCATTTTGCATTGGTTAATTGTTGTAGTCTGGTTAGTCATGTTAGGTGGACTAGAAAAGTTTACGAGTGGATGAAGTTGCCTTCATCGCTTAATTGCATACATAACATTCAATGATCTTGCATGGGTTGTCGCTCTTGAATTCCCTGTAAATGGAGAACTCTGAACTAAAGATTTTGATCTTGTCCAGAAGTCACCCAGAATTGGGGTTGGGGGGCAGAAGCACCAGACAACGTAGTGAAAGATTTTGTCAAATCTATATCAACTTATCCAGTCCGATCGCATTCGCTAAGATGGCCTTGGGCAACATTCCATGCACGCCTTTTTGAGGACTGTTAACCACCTGAGTAATCTGAAAATTGACCGCCAAACTACACAACACATAAGCCTCTTCTGCACTGATGCCGACAAAGCGTTCGATAAAGTCAATCATCTGGTGCAGCGCCATCTCGAAGGCACTATCTAGCGTGGAGCCAAAGCCCATTGTGATCCAATCCGTTGGCGTTTGGGCGATCGGCACCGTCAGCGTCAAATCTTTGCGAACCGTGAGTTGGATGGTGCCATTCATTGAGGTTTCGATCGCCGTTACATTGACTTCGCCATCTCCCTGGACTGAGTGACCATCGCCGATCGAAAACAACGCCCCTTTGAGAAACACAGGCAAAAAGACGCGAGAACCTGCTTGCAACTGCCGATTATCCAGATTGCCACCATAGACACCGGGCGGAATCGACGATCGCTGCTCTTCATCTGTCGCCACACCGAGAATTCCAAAAAACGGCCGGAGCGGAATCGTCACCCCACTATTTGCAGGAAACTCCGTCACACCCTTCTCTAAATCCAATGGAATAAACCGTAAGGCCGCTTCTGTAAACCGCTTTGGCAAAGCACCCCAACCCGGACGAATCGCATTAAACCCCACAGGCAAACTGGGCGCGATCGCCTCCAACTTCACCTCTAGCACGTCTCCCGGTTCAGCCTCCTCGACATAAATCGGGCCAGTTAATAGATGTGGGCCAACACCGACTTTGCGATCGCTCCCCAAGTTCTCACAAATTTCTCGAAAGGCAGGCGGTACAAACTCAGGCGGCGCTTTGTCAGCCACATTAAAGCCAGAAAACGTTTCGACCTGAATGCGATCGCCCGATTTGACGACCAGCGCAGGCTTGAGCGTTGCAGAAAAGCCACCGAGATGTACCGTGTCACAGGTTGCAGCTAAAAAGTGATCAGTCATTTGAGAAATCATCGTAGAATTTTCAGTAATCAACGATCGCTGAGAGGTATCTAGCCCCGAACCTGGTTAGAAAGGTTGGCTTCTATTCTGGCAGACTGACCAACCACTAGAGTGTTCACACATATTTTTTGAAAAACGGGTGCCTATTCATGACTGCTACATTAACGATCGTTCAAGATACCTGGCTCACACTTACTCAATCACAAAGTACAGATCTGCCTGATAATCAAAAACATCACGTTTTGGCAGGTGAAAGCTTTGCTTTATCGAGCTATGAGTTTGAAGGAGAGTGGCTTCAACTGACGCTAGATCGCGATCGTCTCAGTCAACCTAACCCGTTTGGTGAGCATCTGATCTGGTATGTGAATTGGGCGGATGTCATAATCGACAGTCCTGATCCGAGGGGCGGTGATGAGTTTTTTGAAAACGAGCCAAGAGGAGGATCTGATGCCGATTTAATTCGGAGCAATCCTGTACCTCCGCCTCCGCCTCTGCCTAAGCGCAAGTCTTGAATTTTAGTAGAATCCCCAGGGTTGCATGACTACCATTACCGCGATCGTTCCTGATTCTGATCACGCAGCGAATCTAGATGTTTTCGTCTCCTATTCGCGTCGCAATCTAGAATTTGTTTCTCGCCTGTGTGATGCGCTCAAACAACACCAGCGATCGCTGTGGGTCGATTGGCAAGATATTCCACCGAATGCAGACTGGCGACGGGAAATTCGCACGGGCATTGTCAACGCTCACACGTTTTTGTTTATTCTTAGCCCGGACGCGATCGCCTCAGTCGAATGTCAGAAAGAGCTTGAATACGCGATTCAGCAGCACAAACGCCTGATGCCGATCGTTTGTCAAACCGTCAAAGATGATCAGGTGCATCCTGCGCTTGCTGCGCTCAACTGGATTTTTTTTCGAGAACAAGATGACTTCGATCGCTCCCTGAAAACGCTGCTGCAAGCGCTCGACGCTGACTTAGACTACATTCAGGCACACACTCGCCTGCTGATTCGCGCCAATGACTGGCAGCAACACCATTGCGATCGCAGCCTGTTGCTGTCTGGCAAAAGCCTCGAAGCTATTGAACAGTGGCTGGTACAGGGTGCCGACAAAACGCCTCGACCTTCGCAACTGCAATTGGAATATGTAGCGGCAAGTCGGCTGGCTGAAAAAAATCGTCAGCGTAGCTTGCTGACTGGAGTTTCAGTCGCACTGGTCGGCATTTCTGCGTTAGGATTGTTTGCCTTTCAGCAATATCGCACCGCCGAGAAAAACCGCAAACTGGCCGTCACAGGTGAGATTAGAGCGCTGAGTGCTTCCTCCAATGCTCAGTTCACCATTCACCAAGAGTTTCAGGCGTTGATTGATGGTCTGAGAGCGGCGAGACTGCTGAAACAAGCCAACTGGATCGATCTCGATACCCAACTGGATGTCATGTCTATGCTGGGAAAGGCTGTCTACCACATCAAAGAGCGTAATCGTTTAGAAGGGCATACTCGCTGGGTGCGGCGCGTCCGATTTAGTCCCGATGGCACGGTGATTGCCTCTGCCAGTGGGGACAACACTATTAAACTTTGGCAAACGGACGGTCGCTTGCTGCAAACCCTAAAAGGACATACCGACGGCGTTTTTGACCTGAGTTTTAGCCCCGATGGAGAAATTCTTGCCTCTGCCAGTCTCGATCACACCGTCAAACTCTGGAAATTAGATGGAACCCAGATTGCCACCCTGAAAGGACACGCAGGGAAAGTGAGAGCGATTAGCTTCAGTCCCGATGGAACCCAGGTTGCCTCTGCTGGCGACGATCGCACAATCCGGCTTTGGCAACGAGACGGAAAGTTGATCGCCACGCTGAAAGGGCATCAAGGAGAGGTCTTTGGCGTAAGTTT